>JAZRQH010000171.1:0-4429 GCA_045649645.1 Eubacteriales bacterium | reverse complement strand
AACAAAAAAGTCTCAAAGCCATTTTGCTTTGAGACGGGTGTATTACACTCGCGGTACCACTCAAATTGCGATAAAATCGCCACTCTCGGAGTCTGTCAACTCCTTTGCCTTAACGCAGCTTCACGGAGAGAATTACTTATTTTCACGCTCTCAGCTCGGAAGTGATGGCAATGGGTAGCTTGTATATCGGCTTTCACCTGCCGCCGACTCTCTGAATACTCCGCCGCCCTTGCGTCTTCGTCATCGCTTTTAATAATTGTACTGATTATATCACCATATTTTGATTATGTCAATACAAAAAACACATTTTGTTAACATCTTTCCCTATTGCAATTAATATATATTTGTTAAAATCTGCCTATTATTCTCAAGGAGTTGTACAATGGTAGACAGATTCGATAAATTTTCAGCATTGATATTTGAGATCTCAAGGCTTTGGCATAAGATATCCGCCGACGAGATGGCTCAGTTCGGACTTAAGGGTACCTATACTGTTTATCTGTCTGCTATATACCGTAATCCCAAGGGCATTACCGCCGCAAGACTTGCCGAGCTGTGCTGCCGCGACAAGGCTGACGTTTCAAGAGCTGTTGCGGCTATGGAAAAAGAGGGTCTTATAACCAAAAAGACCGAACGAAACAACTCTTACCGCGCTCCCATAGTTCTTACAGCCAAAGGAAATAAAGCGGCAGAATATGTAATGACCAAAGGCAACCTTGCCGTTGAGATGGCAAGCAACGGTGCTACCGCAAAGGAGATAGAGAGCTTCTACAGGACTCTTGAGACCATTGCGGGTAATCTGAGAAATATGTCCGAGCACGGTGTAACAAAGGATCATATCAAGCTCAAGGCAGTTCTTTTTGACCTTGACGGAACACTGCTGCCTATGGATATGGACGAGTTTATGAAGGTCTACTTTGCCGGTCTGTGCAAAAAGCTTGCTCCTGCCGGTTATGAAAGCGAGAAGCTGATAAACACAATATGGCACGGTACACGGGCTATGTACCGCAACGACGGCTCTGATACCAACGAAAAGGTTTTCTGGCGTACCTTCAAGCAGCATTATCCCGATCTTACCGACAGGGAGGTCAAGCTCCTTGACGAGTATTACGAGACCGAGTTTGACGCTGTATCCTCTGTTGTGACACCCAACCCCGACGCCAAAAAGGCTATGGAATATATAACGGAAGCGGGACTGCGCGTCACCCTTGCCACCAATCCTCTCTTCCCCCGCATTGCTACAGAAAAGCGTATCAAGTGGGCAGGCTTTGAGGCAAGTGACTTTGAGTTCTTCACGTCCTTTGAGGATTCAAGCTACACTAAGCCCAACCCCGAATATTTCAGAGGTATATACGAGCGTATGGGTCTTAAACCCTGCGAGTGTCTCTTTGTCGGCAACGACGTTGACGAGGACATGGCTGCCCGTGAGCTGGGAATGAAGGTGTTCCTTATAACCGATCATATGATAAATAAGAGCAATAAGAATATATCCGATTATCCTCACGGCAGTTTCAAGGATTTAATAGAGTATATAAAAGAGCAGGCATAATGCCTGCTCTTTATTCGTCTATTTCAATAACGTCGCTTTCTTCCTCAAGCAGCTCGGCTGCTTTGTTTTTTTCTTCCTTGGCTTCGGTTGCCTCGCGGATAAGGATATAGGCTGTAGATGCCACGGGAACACCCAAGAGCATACCGATAGGTCCTGCCAGACCTCCGCCTACGACCACTGCGGCAAGTATCCACATAGAAGGAAGCTTGACACGTGTGCCCATAACCTTGGGATATATTATATTACCCTCGATCTGCTGAAGCACTATAATGAATATGAGGAACATAAGCGCCTTCCATGGGTCAACGGTAAGTATCATAAATGCGCCCACACCCGCGCCTATAAAGGCACCCACAACGGGGATAAGAGCGGTGATGCCCACAAGGGCTCCCACCATAGGAGCATAGGGGATACGGAGTATGAACATACCGAGCATACAGAGAGTTCCGAGGATAAGAGCCTCGATAGTCTGACCTGATACAAAGCTGCGGAATACCCGTGAAGCAACGGTGGAGGCGTGGATAGTCCATTCTCCCACAGTTTCAGGCAGCCATGCTCTTATGAGACGAGCCGCCTGTGCCTTGAGGGTCTGCTTGGAAAAGAGTATATATACGGCAAATACTATGGCAATAAAGAAATCTACAATACCGCCGAAGAGTGCCGTTACCCTGCCTACCGCAGTATTCATTATACCCGATCCGATATTGGTGATCCAGGACTGTATAGAGTTTATGATGTTATTCCAGTCTATCTTTAAAAGGATACCGTCAAAGAAGCGGTAGAACTCGGAGCTCTTATCCATATTAGACAGTTCCTTCGCCAGATCCATAACACCCTTTGCCGTGATGGTAACAGCCTCTACAAACTCGGGAATAACAAGCACAACGATGCCGGTTATAATGCCCAATATCATAACGAGAGAGGTTATGAACGCTATCGGTCTGCGAAGCCTCTGCCATATCTTTTTCTTTGAGTTCGGCCAGAAGTTACGCTCAAAAAAGCTCATGGGAACGTTGAGTATCAGCGCAAATACAAGACCCAACACAAGGGGTCCGAAGATCTTAAAAAGATAGGAAACCGCCTTTGCCAGCACGCTTATGTTGTTGACACCGAGGTATATGAGTATACATATTGCCACAATGCCTATAAGCCACTTGGCAAGCTTTTTCATCTTGGAAGTGTTAAAGTCCATTTGACGTCTCCTTATTTCTTGAAAATAAGCTTGGATATCTCCATAATAACGGTAGGAACAAAGATAAGACCTGTACAGATAAGATACTGCTTAAGGGTAAGGGTCACAAGACCGAATGCTATACCCACGGGGGTAAAGAGCAGTAGCAGTACAAGCAGGATGGACGCAAGCGCAGCCCAGTTGAGCTTACGGTTGGTAAAGGGCCCTATCTTAAAGATAGATTTGTCAGAACGCATATTAAACGCCTGAAGCACCTGAGAAAGTGACAGGGTCATAAACGCCATGGTCTGACCTACTGCCAGAGTCTCCTCGTTATGTCCTCCGCCAAGACGGAATGCAATAAGAGAAAGTGCTGCAAACATAGCACCCTGAAGCACTACGCGAACACCTAAGCCCCCTGCAAATATACCTTCGTTCTTAGGCTTGGGCTTGCGGTCCATAACGTCGGACTCAACGTCCTCCATACCCAGAGCGATTGCGGGAAGCGAGTCGGTTACAAGGTTTATCCAGAGAAGCTGCATAGACAGAAGAGGTGTCTTGTGCCAGAGGAGCATTGCTACGAACACCAGTATTACCTCACCGATGTTTGTTCCGAGAAGGAATCCTACTACCTTCTTGATGTTGGCATAGATTCCTCTGCCCTCGCGGACAGCTTCAACTATGGTAGCAAAGTTATCGTCGGTCAGGGTCATATCAGCCGCGCCCTTGGCTACGTCGGTGCCTGTGATACCCATAGCACAGCCGATGTCAGCCGCCTTGAGCGCAGGAGCGTCGTTTACGCCGTCGCCGGTCATGGAAACTACCTGATCCTTACGCTGCCAAGCCTTGACTATACGTATCTTGTTCTCGGGTGAAACACGGGCGTATACAGAGATATTTTCAACCTTTTCGTCAAGCTCACGGTCGGTCATAGCGTCAAGCTCAGCGCCCGTGATAGCCATATCGCCCTCTTCAAGGATGCCTAATTCCTTTGCTATGGCAGATGCCGTAACAACGTGGTCACCTGTGATCATAACCGGCTTGATGCCTGCGCGGCGGCAGGTTGCAACGGCAACCTTACACTCGGGTCTGGGCGGGTCGATCATACCCACAAGACCCATAAAGATAAGTCCGTTTTCAAGCACCTCGCTTGTTGCTACAGCAGGAACACTGTCTATCTCCTTATAAGCTACCGCAAGGACACGGAGAGCATCCTTACTCATAGCCTCGGTCATTTCCTTGGCTTTGTCAAGGTCTCCCTTGATACAGCGAGGCGCCATCATATCAAAGGCACCCTTGACGATAACTATATTCCTGCCGTCGATATTGTTGACCGACGTCATAAGCTTACGGTCGGAGTCAAAGGGAATGCTTGCCAGTCGGGGGTATTGGCCGTTCAATTCATCCTTTGCCATACCGTTCTTATGAGCGGCAAGGACTATAGAGGTCTCGGTGGGGTCACCGATATGCTGTTCGCCGCTCTCTGTAAATATTACGGAGCCGTCCGAGCAGAGAGTTCCGTACATAAGAAGCTCTCTTACCGCGTCGCTGTTGTTTTCATTGATATCCTCGTACACACCGTTGTCAAGATAAGCCTTGACCAACGTCATACGGTTCTGGGTAAGAGTACCCGTCTTATCCGAGCAGATGATAGATGCGCTGCCCAGAGTCTCAACTGCGGGGAGTCTGCGGATAAGGGCGTTACGCTT
>JAZRQH010000170.1:0-2185 GCA_045649645.1 Eubacteriales bacterium | reverse complement strand
AAAACCGAAGAAAACAATGACTGACCGCGAGCTTTCCTTCTTAAAGGAGCATTTTGACGGCGAGGAGCTTGATAGAGCGATAGCGCGTGTAGAGTCGGGAGAGCCGCTTGCGTACGTTATAGGCGAGTGGTACTTCTGGGACGATACCTTTAAGCTTAACACAGCTTGTCTTATCCCCCGTCCCGACACCGAGCATCTGGTGGAACACGGATTAAAGCACATCAAGGCGGGAGATTCCATAGCAGACCTCTGCTGCGGCAGCGGCTGTATAGGACTTTCACTTTTAAAGCATACAAAGAACACAACGTGTACCTTTGTTGATATATCCGAGGAAGCCTTGTCCATGACTAAGCTTAACGCAGAGCGTATGGGATTGACCGACAGGTGTACCTTCATCTGTCAGGATATATTAAGGAACAGGGTAGAGGGTGACTTTGATGTTATCCTTTCAAATCCCCCCTATATACAGAGCGACGTTGTGCCTACCCTTGAGGTGACAAAGCACGAGCCAAAGATAGCCCTTGACGGAGGGGAGGACGGAATGGATTTCTACCGTGTACTTGTGCGTGATTACGCTCCACGCGTAATGCTTCTTGAGATAGGATACGATCAGAAGGAAGATATTATGGCTTTGTGTGATTGCAAGGTTTATAACGACTACGGCGGCAATCCGAGAGTTGCAATAATAGAAAGGTAATTTATCTATGAATATAGTAGTTTTAGCAGGCGGCTTAAGCCCCGAAAGAGACGTTTCCCTTGTTTCGGGAAGCCTTATAGCCAACGCTCTTGTACAGAACGGACACAAGGTTTGTCTCTGTGACGTTTATATGGGTATTAAGTGTGACGGCGATATCGCCAAGCTCTTTACAGATAAGTCTGACCACAGCTATAAGATAAGCTCCACCGAGCCCGACCTTGATGCTGTCAAGGCTCAGAACGGCGGCCGAGAAGCTCTTATTGGCGAGAATGTGCTTGATATCTGCGCTTATGCAGACGTTGTTTTCTTAGCACTTCACGGCGCTATGGGTGAGAACGGCTCTCTTCAGGCTACCCTTGATAACTTTGGTATCAAGTGCTATACAGGCAGCGGCTATGCAGGAAGCCTTCTTGCTATGGATAAGGCTATCTCCAAGCAGATAATGACCCAGAGCGGCATACCCAACGCTGACGGCATCATCTACGACACCGACGTTGATACTATCGAGCGCGTTACCCGTGAGGTCGGTTATCCCTGCGTTGTTAAGCCTGCAAACTGCGGCTCCAGCGTAGGCGTGTCCATCGTAGCAGATGAAGCCGAGCTTGCAGCGGCTCTCAACTACGCCAAGAAATATGAAAATAAGATAGTTATAGAAAAGAAGATAGAGGGCAGAGAGTTTTCTGTTGCCGTGCTTGACGGTGTGGCTCTTCCTCCTATTGAGATAATTCCCGTTGACGGCTGGTATGACTATAAGAATAAGTATCAGGGAACTACTAAAGAGGTAACTCCTGCAGAGATAACCGAAGCTGAGACCAAGCGCATATCCG
The DNA here is from genome assembly GCA_045649645.1 of Eubacteriales bacterium. Classification (GTDB taxonomy): domain Bacteria; phylum Bacillota; class Clostridia; order Oscillospirales; family CAG-272; genus RGIG7300. The sequence goes on along the minus strand of JAZRQH010000170.1, from coordinate 661 downwards.
AGCTTGCCCTTGCGGTACATAAATGTCTTTGCCTTGGGGGATACTCAAGAGTAGACTTTCTTCTCAACCATGAGGACGGTGAGTTCTACTGCCTTGAGGCAAACACCCTCCCCGGTATGACTCCAAACAGCCTTATGCCTCAGGAGGCAGCGGCGGCTGGAATATCCTATAACGAGCTTTGCGAGAAGATAGTTGATCTTGCATACAAGAAAGGACATTAATAATGATTGGTGTTTTTGACAGCGGAATGGGCGGACTTACCGCCATTAAGCAGATAGTCAAAATGATGCCCTATGAGGATATAATATATTTCGGTGACACAGGCAGAGTTCCTTACGGAACCCGTTCCAAGGATACTATTATCAAGTATTCCTGTCAGGATGTAAGATTTTTGCTTTCCAAGGGCGTGGATGCCATACTCATTGCCTGCGGTACCGTCAGCGCTAACGCTATAGATATACTGAGAAGCGAATTTAACGTTCCGATCTTCGGTGTGGTGGAGGCTGCAGCCGAGAAGGCCTGCGAGCTTACAAAGAACGGCAAGGTAGGTATAATCGGTACCAACGCTACCGTCAAGAGCGGAGCTTACGTCAAGCATATAGAGAGCATACGTCCGGATATAGAAACCGTTTCTACGCCTTGTCCTCTCTTCGTTCCTTTG
>JAZRQH010000169.1:0-5093 GCA_045649645.1 Eubacteriales bacterium | reverse complement strand
ATCTACGGACTTATCGAGCGTGCAATAGTAGACGAGCCTCCCTTTACCGTTCGTGAGGGCGGAATGATAAAAGAGGGCTACAATGCCGAGGTTGACAGACTTAATTCTATCAAGAGTAACGGCAGTAATTATATAAAAGAGATCGAACAGCGTGAGAAGGATGCTACAGGAATCCCCAAGCTCAAGATCGGCTATAACAGGGTATTCGGATACTATATCGAGATCTCAAAATCCTATGTATCCCAGGCACCCGACACCTATATGCGTAAGCAGACTCTCACCAACTGCGAGAGATATATCACCGAGGAGCTTAAGGAGCTTGAAAGCTCTATCCTTGGTGCATCCGACAAATTAGCGGCTTTGGAGTATCAGCTTTTCACCGAGGTATGCCAGTATATCCAGCGTACCGAGAACGTCAAGCGTATACAGACCACAGCCACAGCCCTTGCTACCCTTGACGTATATCTGAGCCTTGCTATCGTTGCAGCCCAGAACAACTACATACGTCCCGAGGTGGATTACAGCGACGTTGTAAGCATCAAAGAGGGCAGACATCCCGTTGTTGAGCGCTTTACCCGTGACGGATATTTTGTACCTAACGATACCATGCTTGACACCGCCCACAACCGTATGATACTTATCACCGGTCCCAACATGGCGGGTAAGTCCACCTTCATGCGTCAGGTTGCCCTTATCACCCTTATGGCGCAGATAGGTTCATTTGTACCTGCATCTGACGCCCCTATCGGTGTGTGTGACAAGATTTTTACCCGTGTAGGTGCTTCCGATGACCTTGCAAGCGGTAACTCTACCTTTATGCTTGAGATGAACGAGGTGGCTTATATTCTTAAGAATGCCACCAAGCGCAGCCTTATCATCTATGATGAAATAGGCAGAGGTACATCTACCTACGACGGTATGAGCATAGCAAGAGCGGTTGTTGAGTACACCGCTTCAAAGAAGATAATGGCAAAGACCCTTTTCGCTACCCACTATCACGAGCTTACTGCCCTTGAGGGTGAGGTAGAGGGCGTACGTAACTACAACATCGCCGCAAAGAAGAAGGGTGATGACATCACCTTCCTTCGTAAGATAGTCAGAGGTGCAACAGACGAGAGCTACGGTATTGAGGTTGCAAAGCTGGCGGGCGTACCTTCCCCTGTTATCAAGAGGGCAAAAGAGGTACTTGTAAACATAGAAACAGAAAATAAGCGCATTCCCGTGGCAAAGGAAGAAACCGAGGGTGATAACCTTACCTTCGAGGATTTTGCAAGGGATGAGGCTATAACCAAGCTTAAGAACACAGATCTCAATCTCTTAACTCCTCTTGAGGCACTTAATCTGATTGCGGATCTCAAAAAGATTTTAGGATAATAAAATATGGGAATAATCAATACGCTTGATTTCAAGGTGGCAAACCTTATTGCCGCAGGCGAGGTTGTTGACAGACCTGCGTCAGCCGTTAAGGAGCTTCTTGAAAACGCTATTGATGCAGGAGCAAAGAACGTTACCGTTGAGCTTAAACGTGGCGGAGTTTCCTTTATTCGTATTACCGACGACGGCTGCGGTATGAGGGAGGAGGACGTGCCTGTCTGCATCAAGCGTCATGCAACCAGTAAAATTAAATATGCAACAGACCTTGACGGTATTGCCACCCTCGGCTTCCGCGGAGAGGCGCTGGCAGCTATAGCCTCAGTATCCCGCCTTCGTATCATGACCCGACCTCACGACGAGGAGATGGGAACTGTACTTGAGTCGGTGGGCGGTGAAAACGTTACCGTCACCCGTGCGGGCTGTCAGGTTGGTACGACCGTAATCATAGAAGAGCTTTTTGCCAACGTTCCCGCAAGACGCAAGTTCTTGAAGCGTGACGTAAGCGAGGGCATGGCGTGCTGTGCGGTGGTGGAGAAGATAGCACTTTCACACCCCGAGATATCCTTCCGTCTTATAACCGACGGACAGATGCGCTATATGACCGACGGCAAGGGGGATCTCTATGCCACCATATATGCGGTGCTGGGTCGCGAATTTGCCGCCAAGCTTATCCGTGTGGAGAGCCTTATGGAGGGTATCTCGGTCTACGGATTTATCGGTCAGCCCGACAACGTCAGAGCAAACCGCAACTTCCAGAACTACTTTATCAACGGCAGATACGTCAAGAGCCGTACCTGTATGTCAGCCACCGAGCAGGCATACGAGTCCTTTATACCGGGAGAAAAGTTCCCTTGTTGTGTGCTGAATATCAGCATTCACCCTGCCTTTGTGGACGTAAACGTTCATCCCACAAAGCTGGAGGTCAAGTTCTCTGACGACAAAAAGATATTTGATGCGGTATACTGCGCGGTGCGTAACGCTCTTGAAAACTCGGTCAGAAGACCTCAGATGAAGATCGAGCCTTCCTCTGTGAGCTATGACGATATAAAGCTCAAAAACGCATTTGTGCCGATATACGATCATGCCGAAACGGTGCTTTCACAAAAGCCTGAGCAGAAGATGTTCTTTGAGGAAGAGGGCGAAAAAGAGCCTGCGCCTCCCACCAAGATCCAAATTGTAGAATCCGACCCCGAGCCTGTTGCGGAAGAGAAGGAAGAAGATGTACCCTTCACTATGACAGAGCCCGAGCCTGTACCCGTACCCGAGCCCGAGGTCACCACAATAAAGCATACCGAGACCCCTGTACACCGAAAGATAGAGGAGCGCAAGATCCCCTATTACAAGATAATAGGCGAGGCATTCAACTCTTACGTTATGGTTGAGCTTGAGGACAAGATGCTTATGATAGACAAGCATGCCGCCCACGAGCGTATCATATTTGAGAATATGAAGCGCAATATGCAAAAGGGTGAGAGCTCTCAGCAGATGCTCATGTTCCCCATGAACATTATGCTTACCCCCGAGGAGTATGCGGCGGTATGTGAGCACGAAAACGAGATAAGAGCCATAGGCTACGAGTACACCGCTGACGGATATATCTTATCTGTTGCGGGTATACCCTCCGACCTTACGGAAGAGTCTGCAAAGGAGATGCTTGAGGTTCTTGCAAGACAGCTCGCACTCGGCATCGGCAGAACCGAGGTTACAAGAAACTCCTTTATGGAGCGCGCCTTATATCAGGCATCCTGCAAGGCGGCAATAAAGGCGGGAAGAATAGAGGATGCGGGGCATATCAAGTGGATATGCGACAATCTCTTAGCACTTCCCGATATCAAGTTCTGTCCCCACGGCAGACCCGTGGCGATAGAGCTTACCAAAAAAGAAATGGAAAGATCATTTAAGAGGACATAAATTATGGGAAAATTCACATTATTAAAGCAAGAGGGTAGAGCAAGACGCGCTCAGTTTGAGACCCCTCACGGTACTATACAGACCCCTGTTTTTATGAACGTGGGTACCAGCGCTGCAATCAAGGGCGGTGTCTCTACCGCCGATCTTCAGGAGATCAACTGTCAGGTAGAGCTTTCTAACACCTACCACCTTCATATCCGTCCCGGTGACGGTCTTATCCGTGACCTTGGCGGTATCCACAAGTTCTTTAACTGGGATAAGCCCGTACTTACCGACAGCGGCGGATTCCAGGTTTACTCCCTTGCCAAGCTTCGCCGTATCAAGGAGGAGGGCGTTTACTTCGCTTCTCATATGGACGGTAAGAAGATATTTATGGGTCCCGAGGAGAGCATGCAGATACAGTCTAACCTTGCTTCCACTATAGCAATGGCGTTTGACGAGTGTATCGAAAACCCCGCGCCCTATAACTACGTCCGTGATTCGACACGCCGTACTACCCGCTGGCTCAAGCGCTGTAAGGATGAGATGGCAAGGCTCAATTCTCTGCCCGGCACTATCAATAAGGAGCAGATGCTCTTCGGTATCAATCAGGGCGGAACATACGAGGATCTTCGTATCGCTCATATGAAGGAGATCGCCGAGCTTGACCTTGACGGCTACGCTATAGGCGGTCTTGCGGTAGGCGAGGAGGCAGAGGAGATGTACCGTATCATCGATGCGGTGGAGCCTCATATGCCCAAGGATAAGCCCAGATATCTTATGGGTGTAGGTACTCCCTGCAACATCCTTGAGGCGGTTTACAGAGGTGTAGACTTCTTTGACTGCGTAATGCCCAGCCGTAACGCTCGTCACGGCAACCTCTTTACCTGGAAGGGCAAGATCAACGTTATGAACGAAAAGTACCTTATGGACGATACCCCCATCGACCCCGAGTGTAACTGTCCTGCTTGCCGTAACTACTCTAAGGCGTATATCCGTCATCTCTTCAAGGCAAGAGAGGCGCTTGGCCCCCGTCTCTGCGTGCTTCATAACCTTTACTTCTACAATGAGCTTATGCAGAAGATAAGAGACGCCCTTGACGGCGGTTATTACGAATCATTCTATAAAAAGTATATTAATATATTGGGAGAAAAGATATAATGTTATACGGACTTCGTCCCGACTATAGCCGTGTAAACGACTATGTTATAGAGATGCTCAGCCACGTGGGGCTGACCAGTTGTACCTATGCCGCAGGCGGCAGACTCAGATTTGCTTCAAGCTCCCCCGTGATCAAGGTTAAGATAACTCTCGGCAGTTGCAATCCTCTTGGTCCTATGACTGTTTTGGGTGCTGCAGGCTGCGACGTATATATAGACGGAGAGTTTATCGGAGCATTCGGTCCCTCCGATTTCGGTGTTACCGAATATGAGTTCAGCTTTGAAAACAAAGGTGAACAGATTCAGATCAATCTCCCCATTGCCTCAAAGGTGCTTGATACCAAGGTAGAATGTGACGATATCAGACCTGCAAAGGAATATAGCATAAAGAAGCCCGTGGTATTCTACGGCTCTTCTATCACAAACGGTATTGCGGCAAGCCGACCCGGCAACACATATCCGGCTATTCTTTCCCACCGTCTTGATTGTGATTATTATAACTTCGGTATGGCAGGCTCTTGCAGAGGCGAGGTAAGATATGCCGAGTATATCTGCGAAAATCACGATATGTCCATGCTCCTTATAGGCTACGACCATAACGCATTAAACGTGGAGGAGCTGGAAGAAAGACATGAGAGATTCTTTAAGACGGTACGTAAGTATCATCCC
>JAZRQH010000168.1:0-2756 GCA_045649645.1 Eubacteriales bacterium | reverse complement strand
CTGAGATTGAGGATTCTTACTACAACCACGCTATCGTATTTGCAATCGAGGAAGCAAGAAAGACCGGCACTGTCGTTGACTTTGACGAGTTCTGGGCAAGAAATAACTAAAACAAAGATCCGACTATTGTCGGATCTTTTTATTTATTGACATAGCTTATATTATTTGGTATCATTAACCTAGAGGTGATGTTATGAAGAGAGCGGGTAAAATAATATTTTTTGTTTGTCTGGGTAATTTTTTAAACTACTTTATAGGTGCTGTTCTTTTCCTTGCCATATTGATGAGCGTTCACAGCCAAGGGCTAAAGGCGGATGAGTTTTTAGCTTCTGAGCCCGGCGAACGTAAAGTTAATACAGTCATTACAGAGGCTCTTTCAACAGGTGTAACTATCGAAGAATCTGTTGACCAGAGTATATTGGCAAAATACGTTTCACCCGAGGGAATAGAATTTATCAGCAGAAGCGGGGAATGGGATGAAAACGATCTTGAGCTTCTCTATAAGGAGCTGCTTCGCAACAAGCACGGTGAGGAACTGTATCATCTTTCAAGCGTGGTTATCTATCCCCAAAGGGATGATATGGCAGCTGCTACCCATAAGAAATCCAATCAGCATTATACCGTACCCTTTTCTCATCCTGTCCTGCCCGAGGATTATAAGATATATTTTTCCCGCAGCATCGGTCAGATAACGCTGTATAACGGCGATGGGATAACTACCACCGACGGTATGGCTGACAGCTTGAGCCACGAGTACGGACATCATTTCACCAGATATTATATGCTTAAATCCCACGGCGAAGAACTCTATGATACCGAATATGCCAAGCTCCGCGGTCTTACTCCCGAAAACTCATACGTCGATATGAGCCTCGGAGAGGATTTCTATTATGATAATCATTATAAATATATGCTTGAGATAGCCGCAGAGGATTACGTAACTCTTATGGGTTCACCTGCATCCCGCGAGATCGTGGACTATAAGGATGCAATGGAAAATCTTTATACGGACGGTGATAACGGTCAGTGGAGCAGTCGAAGCTGTGCCGTTCAGGAAAATCTCACCATTCCCATGGCTTGTGAGATGGAGGGGCTTGCCGAGTATTTCTATAGCTTTGTGGATGAAGAGGCTCCCGAATACGATATAAAAAAGGAAATGAATATCCGTATCAAAAGGCGCAGCCAATCATATAACCTGACTACGGGGTACAAGACCTTTGTTTATTACGAGATCGGGTTTGACAAGGTGTACGGAGAGGATGCCACCTACGTGCTTTCGGTCTACGATCCTGAAAATTATGAGCAGACTCAGCGCTTTGTACGTACGGTAACAAGCGGTGAGAAGGCTCTTTGTTACGTGGGTAATCCCGTACGTAACTATGGGTCAAGTATCCGTTATATTGATGATGGAATAGCGAAGGGAACAAAGGTCTTTATAGTAAACGTTATCACCGCCGACGGTAAGCTTTACACCTCCGCGCCTTTCACCTACACCTTCTGAGGTCGATATGAAGAAGATAATATTTTTACTTACAATACTTGGCTGCCTTCTTTTCTGCGGATGCGCAGCCACAGCCGATATAGAATACGGTATTGATCCTGATAATACCGCGTATACCGAAATAAAGATACAGGTGGATGCACCCTATGAATCGGCTCTGGATAAAAGTGAGCTGCAATCGAAGCTGCGCAGTATCGAAACCTATTACAGAACCGAGCTTGGATTCAAGAGCGATTACAGCTATTTTACCGATGATAAAAACGGTGCTTATCTGACCCTTACCAAGTCTGTTCCTGCAGACAGTTTTGAAGAGGCATTTGAAAATCTTAAAGAAATGCTTTGCGACGAGAGGCTTTCGGTTTTCACCGAGCTTAACTGTGAACTCAGTGATACCGAGCCGCATTACGCATACCGTATAGACGGCAGAGTGGATATGCATAGAGTTTTGGAGAACACGTATAATTCAGGCATAGCCAAGGGTGTGGCGGATTATACCCGTGAGCTGATCTCACAGTGCGGCTTTTCCGTGACTGTATCCTTGCCCGAAAACACCAAGGTATACCGCCTTTCTGCAACCGAGCCCACCGAGATATCCCACGAGGGCAAGGTGTTTTGTGTTCAGGGAAATCCCTGGGGACAGGCTATGACCGATACAGTGGGAAGAAATTTCAGATTAGTGCTTTACGTTAATGCTATAATTACGGTCATATGCTTTTTAGGAATGACAGTCGGAATTATACTTATCAAAAAAGGAAAGAGAGAACGCTTAAATGACAAAGAAGATACGCATCCCCTCTGAGCTTGCATATATCCTCGGCATACTGCTTATAGCCTTCGGCAATACCCTGCTTGAAAAGGCTGACTTCGGTATGTCTATGGTGGTGGCACCCGCATATCTTGTATATCTCAAGCTCTCCGACCCCTGGTCCTTTGTGACCTTCGGTATGGCTTGCTATGCGGTAGAGGGTGTGCTGCTTATTATACTTGCAGTCATTATGCGCCGCTTTAAGCTTAGCTACATACTTTCATTTATGACTGCGGTCATATACGGCTTTGTAATCGATGGCTTTATGGCTCTGCTTTCCCTTGTAACTGCCGAGACCATAGCGGCAAGGATATGCTTGTTTATACCCGGCGTGCTTATCGTGACCATGGGTGTTGCCTTTATGTTCCATACATACCTTGCTCCCGAGGCATACGACCTCTTTGTCAAGGAGCTGTGCCAGCGCTTTGGCTTCAATACAGGCAGATGCAA
>JAZRQH010000167.1:0-8782 GCA_045649645.1 Eubacteriales bacterium | reverse complement strand
CATGCCTTAAAGAAGGCGGGACAGTTGCCTGCAGTGTTATGGTCTGTCAGAGCCATTATCTGCAAGCCGTTTATCACTCCCATACCTGCAATGTTTGCAGGCGTCATATCGTCGTCCCCGCAGGGAGACAGACAGGAGTGGGTATGAAGATCATAATAATATCTGCTCATTGCAAAGCTGATACGCACTCTTATCCGAGCGCAGAAGATTGATGCCCTGTACCCTTGCCTTTTCTATAACGTCGGCTGATATCTCCGCCTTGTCGGCTATGACCACACAGGCTACGTCCACAAGGCTGGCTACCGCAACAACGTTTACGTTTGTCATGATGGTGACCCACATATCGCCGGACTCAGCCTTACCCATGACCCAGCTCAAAAGGTCGCCTACGTATCCGCCTGTGATCTCACGATCCTCCTCAGCAAGGTTGAGTACTTCAAGATCAAGCTTTTCAATCAGGCTTTTTACTGTCATTTTCCTTCTCCTTGTAAAGCTCTCTTATCTTCTCACGCATAATAAAGATACAGTCGCTTACGTCTCCGTTATGCTTGACCACGTCCTCCGCAAAGGCACGGCAGGTAGGAGCACCGCAGGCTCCGCAGTCAAGATGTGGAAACATCTCGTATATCGCCTGAATATCAGCCATCTTCTTCATGGCCTCGCCCATATCAGCGTCAAGCTGCATTACGGGAGAATATTCAAGCTCGCTTTCCCACAGATGCTCTTTTGGAACAAAGGTGGGATCGTCGTTTTTAGGTACTTTACTCTGTGAAACGGGAAGCCCTCTGCGAAGAGTCTGCAATCTCGCTTTGGCTATGTAGGGGTTCTCTACTGTCAGTGCACCGCCGACACATCCTCCGTTGCAGGCGTTGAGCTCAATGAACTCAAGACTGCTGAAGTTACCGTTCTCTACCTCGTCGAGAACCTTGATACAGTTCTCGATACCGTCGGCAGACAGGTATCTGTCGTTAAAGAGAGCCTTTGCCTCGCCGCCACTGCTGGCCCAGCTTACACCCACCAGACCCGTCTGAGCAGGGTGCTCGGGCTCGGAAATATTCTTCATGGCGTTGACCAAAAGGAAGTATATCTCGCTTATGGAGAGTACTCCGTCAACCGCACTTTTCTCCACGCCGATGGGGTTTCTTACGTAGCTTACCTTCGCGGGACAGGGAGAGATAAATAAAGCGCAAATGTCTTCTTCCTTCAAGTCGGGGTTCTTCTCCATAGCCTCCTTCTTCGCCATCCTTGCCGCAAGCTCTATAGGCGGGATGACGGGAAGCAGATTCTCACAGAGATAGGGGAAGCGCTTGCTTATAAGTCTTGCAATAACCGGACACGCCGAGCTTATCACAGGCTTTGCGATATCAGAGCGCTTAAGGTAATTGCGGGTATATTCGGAAATGATCTCCGCCGCCTTTGCCACCTCGAATACATGGTCAAAGCCGCACTCGTAGAGACCGGAGATCACGTAGTCGATATCCTCCAGGTGATCGAACTGACCGTAGAGCGCAGGTGCGGGCAGAGCTATCTTATATTTGTAATTGTTATATTTATCCAGCTTATCGTAGAGAGCCTTCTTCGCCTTGTAGGGACAGAGTCTTATACACTCGCCGCAGTCGATGCAACGCTCCTCGTCGATGACTGAATGTCCGTTTTGAATTCTGATCGCCTCGGTGGGACAGCGCTTGACACAGTTGGTACAGCCCTTACACTTGTCTACCAGAAGCGAAACCGAATGCTTGAAGCTTGACACTGCTATATCTCCTTATCAGAAAAGAACCGTCATTGTTACCGTTGTTCCCACGCCAACCGTGGATTCTATCTTCATATCATCGGTATATCTTTTCATATTGGGCAGACCCATACCGGCACCGAAGCCCAGAGATCTTACGTTCTCGGGAGCGGTGGAATAGCCCTCTGTCATGGCAAGCTCTATGTCAGCAATGCCGGGGCCCTTGTCTGCAAGGATAATGGTTATCTTATTCGGCTCAACCAGCACGTCGGCGTCACCGCCGTCTGCGTGGATGACCATATTTATCTCACCCTCGTACATAGCAACCGAAACTCTGCGGATTACGTCCGCCGCAATTCCGATCTGGCGAAGCATACGCTTTACCTGAACCGACGCCTCTCCTGCCGAGGAAAAATTATCACCGTCGACATCAAAATGAAATCTGATAGGCTCGCTCATATTTTCCTCCTTAACAGCTTTCCGATTGGCTGCGTAAACCGTTTGAATAAAGGATTCCGCAGGATACATACATCGTCTTGTCGGTAGCAAGCACGGCTATACCGCTTTCCTTAGCCAATGCGATGATATCTTCCGTAGGCTTTTTGTCGCGCACGAACACAACGCATTTCATATCCATCATATTTGCGGTGCGTATTACCTGAAGATTGCAAAGTCCGGTGAGAAGCAAAGCCTGGTCGTTGACAAAGGCAAGAACGTCGCTCATCATATCGCTACCGAAAGCAGAATAAAAGTCCTCATCCAGCATTTCTTGGCCGCAAACGATCTCAGCACCGAGAAGTTCCTTGATCTCACTGATTTTCATAGTAGCACCTCTTTAAATACAATTCGTCCATTGTTACATACATATTCAATTAATTATACTACAATCGATTCAAAAATGCTATAGTTTTTGCGAAAATTTTTATAGTTTTTTACGAAAAAATTATAGAATTGTGACTAAGATGTTGAAAAAATACCATGTTTTTTTATTTTGTTCTTGTATTTTGAAAAGCTTGGGTGTATAATAAACCATATATTGATTTTTTCGAGGTGAAATAAATTGGCAGAAGAAAATTGCACTCACGACTGTTCTACCTGCGGAGCCAACTGTCCTTCCAAAAACAAGGAATCGCTTCTCGCACCTCAGAACAAGCTGAGCAACGTTAAAAAAGTAATCGGTGTAGTAAGCGGCAAGGGCGGCGTAGGTAAGTCCCTTGTTACATCTATGCTGGCTGTAAACTTCAGCCGTATGGAGTTCAACACCGCTATCCTTGACGCGGACATCACAGGTCCCTCTATCCCCAAGATCTTCGACCTCCACGGTTGCAAGGTAACAGGTACGGATGACGGTATGTTCCCTATCGAGACAACTACAGGCATTAAGGTAATGTCGGTAAATCTGCTTCTTCCCGACGAGGAATCCCCCGTTGCGTGGAGAGGTCCCGTTATCGCAGGCACTGTTAAGCAGTTCTGGACAGACGTTATCTGGGATGACGTAGACTATATGTTCGTGGATATGCCTCCCGGCACCGGCGACGTTCCCCTGACCGTATATCAGTCTCTTCCTTTAGACGGTATCGTTATCGTTACCACTCCCCAGGATCTTGTTTCCATGATCGTGGCAAAGGCAGTTAACATGGCAAAGATGATGAACGTTCCCGTTCTCGGTCTTGTTGAAAACATGAGCTACGTTAAGTGTCCCGACTGCGGCAAGGAGATACACATCTTCGGCGAGAGCAAGCTTGAGGAGGTTGCTGCAAACTTCAATCTCGACGTGCTTGCACGTATTCCCATCGATCCCAAGTTAGCTGCCGCTTGCGACAAGGGCGCACTTGAGATGATGGAAAACGACAGTCTTGATACTGCGGCGCAGATAATCTATAACAGAACAAAATAAGAGTTGCCCGAGGGCAACTCTTTTGTTCTGTTGTAAGGGATTTTCTATTGACAAGAAAAAAATATAGTAGTATAATTTGTTTATGAAGAGTAAGAGACCCTGCGTGAAGTGATATCGGAACGGGGAGTTGTCCGATGTACGAAAGGTTTACCTGCGGTACGGTCTCTGCATCCCGCTTCAATACGGCTTGGATATTTGTTTTTACCTTTTTTGCCGCACAAGTTGGGAGCAAAGGAGGTTTTTTATTTTGAAAAAAAGCATCAAATTATTCGGAAGCGTAAAGGTGCTGTGTGCAGCGGCTATACTCTGTGCGCTGACCACCATTATCGCCTTTATCTGTAAGAGCTTTACCATAGGGCCATTTCTCAGAGTGACCTTTGAGAATCTGCCCATAATCTTTTCGGGCTATGTCTTCGGACCTCTTGTGGGCTTAGCTGTGGGTATATGCGCCGACCTTATCTCTGCCCTTGTGGTCTACGGCGGCGGCTGGCTTCCCGGAATCACTTTGGGTGCGGGCTGTGTAGGACTCTTTGCAGGTCTCATAACCAGATATATACCTATTAAAAATGAATTTGTAAAGCTGGGTCTTGCCGTGCTTATACCTCATATCATAGGAAATATGATAGTAAAATCCGTAACCTTTATGATCTCATACGGAACGCCTGCAGTTCAGCTTATGCTCCGTATTCCCCTTTATCTTGTAATAGCAGCAATAGAGTATTTTCTGCTCCTTGCGATCACCAATAACACTACCCTCAAAAGGATGATATCAAAATGACCTATACCGAAGCGTTGGAATATATCCACTCAATCTGCTGGCTCGGCAGCCGACCCGGACTTGAACGTATTACCGAACTGTGCGATAAAATGGGCAACGTGCAGGATAAATTAAAGTTCATCCATGTTGCAGGCACCAACGGCAAGGGCTCTACCTCCTCTATGCTGACCCGTATTCTTGTAAACGCGGGCTATAGGGTAGGAACCTTTACTTCTCCCTACGTCTACCGCTTCAACGAGCGTATGGCGGTAAACGGCGAGCCTATAGCTGACGACGAGCTCGCTCATATAATCGAGGTCATAAAGCCGCTTGCAGACTTCATGACAGACTCCCCCACCGAGTTTGAGCTTATAACCGCCGCAGGATTTCTCTATTTCTACGAACAAGAGTGTGATATCGTTGTGCTTGAATGCGGTATGGGCGGCAGGCTTGATTCTACAAATATCATAAAGGATCCTCTGCTTTCGGTTATAACCGGAATAGCCCTTGACCATACGGCTTTCTTAGGTGATACGGTGGAAAAGATCGCTTGCGAAAAGGCAGGAATAATAAAGGAGGGCTCACCCGTTATATACGGTATGATGCCCGAGAGCTGTGAGACTGTGATCAAAGCAAAAAGCGACGATGCCGCTATGTGCGATTACTCAAGATTAAGTAACGTTACCCTTTCCCTGAACGGAGCCTCCTTTGACGTGGAGGGGTATGACCAAAGATTCAACTTAAAATTAGTAGGCGGTTATCAACCGAAAAACGCTCTGCTTGCCATCACCTGTGCCGAGAGGCTGGGAATAGACAAATCAGCTATCCACAAAGGTATCTGCGAGACCACCTGGCCCGCAAGATTTGAGGTGCTCTCCACAGAGCCTACGGTCATCTACGACGGTGGTCACAATCCTCAGGGAGTCGAGGCTGCGGTAGCTACCGTAAAGGAGCTCTTTTGCGGTAAGATAAACATCCTGAGCGGAGTTATGGCAGACAAGGACTACGACTATATCTGCTCGCTTATAAAGCCTATAGCCGAAAGAGTATACTGCGTTACTCCCGACAACACGCGTTCTCTTCCTGCAAAGGACTATGCCGAGGCGTTCAAAAAGCAGAACGTTGAAGCCCTTCACTTTGACAGTATGCACGAGGCTATGACGGCGGCATATGCCGACTCAAAAAAAGAAAACAGACCCCTTCTTGGTTTAGGAAGCCTGTATATGTACTGTGAGTTTGCAGATGCACTTAAAAATATAACAAAATGACGGACGGTAAGTCCGTCATTTTTAAGTAAAAACGGCTCAGGAGAACCTGAGCCGTTAAAACATTTCTGTTTGTTTATTCCGTGTCGTACCAATCACCGTGTTCGGTGCACGGTATATCCGGGGTGTGACCCTTATGCCTTCTTCTTAGTTGCAGCCTTGATAACAAAGAGAGTTGCTACCATAAGAACTGCAGCGATGGGAAGAGAGATATACCATACGGGTACGAAGCCTGCGATGATATATGCCACGAAGGATACAGCTGCTACGGTAATAGCGTAGGGGAGCTGAGTGGACACGTGGTTGATATGGTCGCACTGTGCGCCTGCAGAGGACATGATAGTGGTATCTGAGATAGGTGAGCAGTGGTCACCGCAAACCGCACCTGCAAGGCACGCGGACATACAGATTATACCGAGAGGATTATCCATGGGGAAGATGGAGAGCACGATGGGGATGAGAATACCGAAGGTACCCCAGCTTGTTCCTGTTGCAAATGCGATAAGGCAAGCCACGATAAAGATGATAGCAGGCAGGAAGTTCTGAAGAGCACCTGCGGATGCAAGAGCGCCTTCTACAAAGCTGCTGGAATCAAGCAGGTTAGTCATATTCTTAAGGGATGTCGCCATGGTAAGGATGAGGATAGCGGGAACCATTGCGATAAAGCCCTTGGGGATACATTCCATAGCTTCCTTGAAGCTTACGAGACGGCGAGCGATAAAGTAGATGATAACTACGATAAGAGCTACAAGACCGCCCCAGGGAAGACCTACGGTCGCATCTGTGTTAGAGAATGCGTCGATAAAGTTAAGGCTGGGATCGTAGTCTGCGGGATTGAACACCCACTCTGCACCCATACATCTACCAACGTAGAAGAGAGAGAATACGCAGATAGCTATAAGAAGAATGATAGGGATAATGAGGTCTGCTACCTTACCCTTGGAGGTTGCGGGCTCTTCGTCGTCAGCCGCTACGGTACCGGAGGTGAAGAGGTCACCCTTGAGAGCATTTTCCTCGTGAAGCTTCATAGGACCGTAATCAAACTTCATAAGTGTGATCGCGATAATGAATACGAATGTAAGAAGTGAATAGAAGTTATAGGGGATAGCGCGGCAGAAAAGACCGATACCCTCTCCATCGGGAGCATAGGAGGCAACTGCAGCCGCCCAGGAGGAGATAGGAGCTATCATACATACAGGAGCAGCGGTCGCATCGATAAGATATGCAAGCTTGGAACGGGAGATCTTTGTCTTGTCTGTTACGGGACGCATAACCGCGCCTACTGTAAGACAGTTGAAATAGTCGTCGATGAAGATAAGTATACCAAAGAGGAATGTGCAGATTGCCGCACCTACCTTGGTCTTAACGTGCTTTGCAGCCCAACGGCCGAAAGCCTGAGAACCGCCCGCCTTGTTGAGCAGAGCTACGATAACGCCGAGGAGCACAAGGAATATAAAGATACCTGCACTGCCGGATACCGCGGAAATAAAGCCGTCGTTGGTAACCGCACCTACGGTGTCGATAGGCTTAAAGCCTGTAGAAAGAAGACCGCCTACTACGATACCTACAAACAGGGAGGAATAA
The DNA here is from genome assembly GCA_045649645.1 of Eubacteriales bacterium. Lineage (GTDB taxonomy): Bacteria > Bacillota > Clostridia > Oscillospirales > CAG-272 > RGIG7300. The sequence goes on along the minus strand of JAZRQH010000167.1, from coordinate 1,547 downwards.
ACCTCTTTAGTAATAAGCGCAAGACCGATAGCAACTACCGGGGGAAAGAGAGACCACAGAGTACCGATGGGGCTGGTAACGCTGCCTGTGCAAGCACAAACAACACCGAAAGCCACAACAAAGGCAACTATGAGAATCTTAGGAATAAGTTTCTTTGCCGTCATATTGACCTCCAAAAATAAAAGCACTTCCTGTGGAAGTGCAAAATTTACCCATAAAAGATAGCGCTCCACAAATATGTGACAGTATGCAACGTATTCTCATTACACACCAGGGTGCACAGCCACTGCGATAATCGGGGTTGTGTGCCCGATTCGGAGTGATCCTGTTACATCCCTTCGGCCGCTGCCCCTTTTAAATGACACACGGCACCTCTATCGCCGTATAGGATATCACAAACGAAACAATTTGTCAATAATCATTTAACATTTAATGCTACATTATATTATTGTATTACCGTCTTACCGTAAAAGACCATATATTTTATGTTACCGTCGGTATCAAGCTGAGCATAGCCGGAAGTATAATATTCACCTATATGACCGACGTCTTCGCTATCAAGCTTTATGTGTTCCGTCGTCACCTTGCCTTTATCATCAATAGTAGTAACGTCATAAAATTCGATGCCGTCGGCGACGGGAATATCTATTATATATTCCTCAAACTCTTTTTTGGCATCCCCATCGTAGTTATACGGGGCAACCCTTAAATTATCACCGTCATAGCCAAGGATGTGCAGCTCCACCCAATTGTCCGAAGCAAAGCCGTAGGGGTCATGCTCTACGTAAGGAGAGTTGGCATAATCAGAGTTGACAAACACTCTGCACTCCTTCTCTGCCTCAAGGTAAAGGCACAGATAGTTTTCGTCATGGTATATTACGTTAAGTTCAGTACTCATGCCCATTCCCGTAACCTTTACAACACCGTCCTTGTATTCAAAGGTATCGTAGAGATCATAATCGTCCACGGGATTTCCGCAGGCACACCAATAGGCAAAGTGACCGTCACGCCCAAAAGTAAACTGCTCAGTACAGTTACCGCCTCTGATCCATTCGGGCTCGGTGAGAAAGGCTATTTCGGGAATGATCTCCGGCTCGACGTATTCCTCGGTGGTTATATCGCTTCCGTAATATATCCCATCCGGAACATCTTCCCTACTGTTTGTTGCTGCAACTATCATAATTATTGCAATTCCTATTATGAAAAGGATAATTCCTATTGTAAGTAAACTCTTTTTGTTTTTCATGGTATTGTCTCCTTTTGGCAACAGTATATCATAAAACATTGCAACAATCAATATTAAGTGAAGTGTCGTACTTATGTAAAACAATCAACGACAACGCCGTTGTTGATGATATACTAAGCCTCTATGGCTTGGATAAAAAAATAACGAAGCGATCGCTTCGTTCTTTTTTTGGTGCCGGCGGTGCGTGGCAGGTGACATTCGCCTAAAGACTACATTTTTGCTTGAAGCGGAAAACAACACACCAAAAACACCCACAAAAATTCGCTCAAAATTCTGCAAATAATCTTCTCTGACTCTCTCG
>JAZRQH010000166.1:0-53017 GCA_045649645.1 Eubacteriales bacterium | reverse complement strand
CAGGAGCTCGCAATGTTCCTGCAGAACTATGCTAAGTTTACAGGAAGTAACGTTACTCCTGTAAACGACAAAGCAGTTGATGTGTTCAGCGATAACGCAAAGATCGCAAGCTGGGCGAAAGGTGCAATGAACTGGGCCGTTGAAAATGGAGTTATATCCGGCAACGCAAACGGCACCCTCAACCCCAGAGGCACAGCAACAAGAGCAGAGCTCGCAGTTATGATAATGAACTTTGACAAGAAGTTCAATCAGTACGCAGAGGACATCACGGTTTCTGCGGCATTTACAGACGATATGCTCCTCCAGAGAGACGAAAAGTGCTCTGTTTGGGGTTTTGCGGACAAGACCCAGAACGGCAGAATAGTTCGCTGCGAGATCGACGGACATATTGCTATAGCCCGCGTAAACGACGGCAAATGGAAGGCAACCTTCTCTGAGACCTTCCCCGCCAACGGCGAAGGCACCACGCTTACCGTAACTGACGGCATAGAGGACAGAGAATACAACAATATTCTCTTTGGCGATATGTACTATATCTTCGGTCAGTCCAATGCTTATTACAGCCTTGCTGAGCTTATAATCGACCTCAACTATAAAAATCTTCGTAACACACTTGAGGTGGATTACGACGACAACAGAGATCTGCGTTTCTTCAGAATATCCAACACCGACTACAATTTCACCGGCGAGGATGCTCGCGGAACAGACAAGCTCTTTGAAGACGTATACCACGGCGAATCATGGCAGACTCCCTCCGACATCGGCAAACAGGTAGCTCCCTTTGATAGCTTTAAGCCTTCTTCCCAGAACGGATTTGACCGCAACGCAGTAAGCGCAGAGGTTTTCTCTGCCCTCGGTTATCTCTTTGCATATAATATGTCAAACGAGACAGACGTACCGATAGGCGTAATCGAGATCGACGCTTCCGGTCATCCCCTGATCTCCTTTGCTCCCAACGAGCTTGCCGAAAAGTGGGGCCACGAGGCATACGACCCCGCTACGGGTACATATTACTACAACTGTAACGGTCTTATAGCCGATTATCTCAAGACAAGATTTGCATACAACCAGCAGCTTTATCCTCTCATTAACTTCTCTACCGCAGGTATCCTCTGGTATCAGGGAGAGAGCGACTGGATCAACTGCCGTGAGATAATGGGTGCTAACTATACAAACACCTTCACAAATCAGTTTACTGAGCTTATGACCTATTTCCGTGAGCATATGGGTAATGATGATTTCCCCGTATATATCATGGAATATCCCTCCTGCTTCGAGGGTACCTATCAGGGTACCGCACTCTCCTACTTTGACTTCGGTTCTGTAAGAGCAGAGCTTGGTACAATACCTCAGGTACTTGACGATTCCTATATCGTATCCTCCTCTGACTACTTTGACGATAACACCTGGCTTAATAACATCCACCCCTACATCAAGCATTGGCAGGCAGAGCGTTTGACAAACATCGCGCTTTCTACCGGCAACTATGACGTAGACGGATACGACATCAACTACACCTCCGGTCCCGTGCTTGATAACTCTAAGTACGTTGACGACAATACTGTTGAGCTTAATTTCAACTATGTGGGTGACGGTCTTAAGGTCTTTGACGAAACAGGCGAGGACGTTCTTCTCGGCTTTGAGATCCTTGTAAACGGCGCATGGATCAGCTGTGAAGATGCAGTTATCACCGACGAGGATACTGTAACCGTCAAGTACGACGGCGGCAAGATCGACGCTGTTCGCTACAACAGAACTCCTTGGGCTATATTCCGCGTATCTCTTACACTGGGTAACTCTGAGGGTGTTCCTGCTGTTGCGTTCATCGACTTTTGGCACGAAAACACAGAGCCTGAACAGCCCGATGATCCCATCGGCCCTGTCGACCCTAACACCAATCTCGCTTCCGAATATACCGTTTCCAAGGCATTTTCCGACAATATGATACTTCAGAAGGACGAGCCCTGCTCTGTATGGGGTTGGGCGCCCGCCTCTGAAAACGGAAAGTACGTTAAGGTAGCTATCAACGGCAAAACAGCATTTGCAGAGATAAAGAAGGGCGAGTGGAAGGTAACCTTCTCCGAGACCTTCCCTGTTGATACAAACGGAACAAGCATATACGTAAACGACGAGGAAGCGTACAAGGACGTACTTTTCGGTGACGTATACTACGTTATCGGTCAGTCCAACGTTCACTACAGTCTTCTTGAAATGAAGATAGACTCCATCACAAAGAGATTTGAGGACGACGTTGTATTCGACTTTAACGATGAAAGAGACATCAGATTTTTCCGTAACTCCAACACCTATCATATGACCAATACAGGCGACCGTGCTCAGGGTACGGTAACTCTGTACAAGGACGCTGAGGTACCCAAGGGTTGGCAGAAGCCCTCTGACGTTAAGATGGATTACGATTCCAACTATCCCGCAGATATCAACAACTTCCCCAGAGCTATTGCAAGCTCCGAGGTGTTCTCCGCTCTCGGTTACCTCTTTGCATATAATATGTCCGAGGTAACAGATACTCCTATCGGCGTTATAGAGATCGATGCTTCAGGCTTCCCTCTGATCGCGTTTGCTCCCAACGAGCTTGCGGAAAAATGGGGCACCGAAGCTTATAACGAGGCTACGGGTCAGTATTTCTACTACCTCAAGGGTGTAAATATGGAGGGTTACGCTACAGGTGATCTTGCGAACCCCACAATGTATACAAGATTTGCTTATAACCAGCAGATCTATCCTCTTATCAACTTCTCCACCGCAGGTATCCTCTGGTATCAGGGCGAAAGCGACTGGGCAAGCACGAGAGAAACTCTGCTTGATTCCTCCAAGGGCACCTTCCAGACACAGTTTGCTGAGCTTATGACCTATTACCGTGAGCATATGGGCAACAGAGATTTCCCTGTTTATATTATGGAATTCCCCTCCTGCTTCCCCAGCTACAATCCTAACAAGATACAGCATTATATCCCCACAGGTGCAGTTCGTACCGAGGTTGGTATAGTTCCTCAGATACTTGATAACTCCTACGTTGTAGCATGTTCGGATTTCTTCTACGACGTAAACTGGGAGAATAACATTCATCCCTACATCAAGCATCTTCAGGCTGCCCGTCTTGCAAATATGGCTCTGTCTGTAGGCTATGATATCGAGGGCTATGATATCAACTATACATCAGGTCCTGTTCTCAAGGACGTAAACTACGTTGACGACAACACCGTTGAGATCAACTTCAACTACGTTGCAGACGGTCTCAGATCCTTTGATGAGTCGGGTGACGAGATAATCTTTGGTTTAGAGATCCTTGTCAACGGTCAGTGGATCGAGTATCTTGATGCTGTAATCACCGACAATGACACCGTAACCGTTGAATATGACGGCGGCGTAATCGAAGGTGTACGTTACAACAGAAATACAGAAGCTATGTTCTATGCACAGGTTACTCTCGGCAGCTATAATAACGCTATCGGAAGAGTAATTCCCGCTGTAGCGTTTGTTGATTACAAAAACTAACACAAAATAAACGGCTGAATTTAGCCGTTTATTTTATTGCCAATACTTGCTTGTATAACAGATAAAGTCCTCTGTCAATACTTTTAACAGTATTAACGGAGGACTTCTCAATGTATTATAATAAAGTTGAAATCTGCGGGGTCAACACCGCTGAACTTAAAACCATCTCGGACGACGAAAAGAAAGAATTACTGATAAAAACAAAAAACGGAGATATGATTGCAAGACAAAAGCTTATTGACTCAAATCTCCGTTTAGTTTTAAGTATAATACAACGTTTTGGCAACAGGGGAGAAAATCCCGACGACCTCTTTCAAGTAGGTTGTGTCGGACTGATAAAGGCTGTTGACAATTTCAATACAGATCTTGACGTTAAATTCAGCACTTATGCCGTTCCTATGATAATCGGCGAGGTCAGAAGATATCTCAGAGACAATAATATGATACGGGTAAGCAGATCGGTAAGGGATCTTGCATATCACGCCCTGGCGGCAAAGGAAAAGCTCTCTAAAAAGATGGACCGTGAGCCGACGGTAAGTGAAATAACCGAATATATGAAAAGCGCAGATATTGATTGTACGGTCGATAAAGTAACTGCAGCTCTCGAAGCCATAGTAGACCCCGTTTCACTGTACGAACCGGTATATAACGATCAAGGCAGCGGAGACTCGCTGTACGTTCTTGACCAGATAAGCGACAAAGCATCCGGCGACGAGGTGTGGCTTGAAAACATTGCGCTTTCCGAAGCAATAAGAAAGCTTACAGACAGAGAAAAGTCTATTATATCAATGCGATTCTTCGAAGGTAAGACACAGATGGAGATCGCAGAGGAGATAGGTATATCACAGGCACAGGTATCAAGAGTGGAAAAGGGCGCAATCGAACAGATGCGAAAGGATTTTTAAAAGGCGGCAGATGCCGCCTTTTAATTGTTATATCCTATTATTTTAATGAGTCTGAAATCCGTATATCCGTACAGACTCATGGGACAATCTATCTTATCGGTAGTATTGGAATTGATAAGGTAATCTACAACGTTGCCGTTGCTGTCATAAATTACCTTTGTAATAATAACCGAATGTACACTCACACCGTCAGAAACGTATTGAATTATATCTCCGGGATTTCCGCTGTAGAGATTACCTGCGGTATCGCACACAAGCCCAAAGCCTGTATTTTCATTACAGTATTCATAAAAATACTCACAAGCAGCCCAGCTCGATGATCTGCCGATACGTCCTCCTGTATTGTTGATATCCTCACCGTACCACTTCCATTGCTTACCCTGCAGATCCATGGGTATACCGCCTGCAAGAAGACACTGTGAGGTATAGTTATTACAGTTACCTCCGTAAATATCGTATGCGGTAAAGGCAGGATTACGCTTGTACTCCACCTGTCCGACCCATTCATATGAGTATTCAAGAGCTTTTTCAACATTATACTGATTATCAGCAGCCAAAGTTGTGGCGTATGAATCGGGATCACGATTATATTCGTCTCTCTGAGCTGTAATAGCTTTCAGTTCTTTTGTAACATCCGATACAAGCTTATCTTTAAGCAGTTCTAAAGTATCACTTACCTGTGAAGAAGTGAGATTGGCAAGGGTTAGTTTATTTTCTCTCAGGTAGCTGTCATACCTCTCGGTTATAAGCTCGTATACGCCGGTGATCTCAGTGTGCTTAACTATGTAATACTCACCGTCGATCTCCTTTAATATAAAATGGTGCTCGATATCGCTTGTATATGACGTTATATCAGATACAAATTTATAATTCATACTGTCGTTCTGCACCAAATACACGTCATAGCCTTCATGAGTTTCGGTGACCGATCGGTAGGTAACTCCGACGGTAGCTGTGTTATAGCCTAAGTCTATGGCCATATCTCGGCGAATCTGATTTTGGTAAGCGACCATGGTATTTATTATACCGCGCTCATATTCGGTATCAAAATAGTATATATCGTCAAAGGTATTATCAGTAAAATCACCGAAGGAAGAAAAATATCTTATAAAGAATTCCTTGATAACAGAGTTCATTCCCTCGGTTATACCGAGCTCTGTATAGGAATTATTATTTACAAAGTTTATTTCTACGCTATTCTTTTCTTCTTCGATAACTATCTCATCTGTATCGGGTGTGTACTGTACAGGAGTTTTTTCGACTTTGCAGGCACAAAATGTCATAAGTATCGTAAGCATCAAAAGTATCAGTTTTTTCATATAGCACTCCATCAATTCTATATCTATATGTTACTTGTTTTTATTAATCTTGTCAACCTTAAATCATTGACTAAAGTAAATAAATATGGTAAAATAAATTAACTATATATAAGGACGGAAGACTTATGAAAAAGTTTATTGAAGACATCAGGAAAAACAGCTATGAATACGGTTCAATTCCCTTCTGGAGCTGGAACGACAAGCTTAAAAAAGAGGATCTCATAAGACAGATCCACGATATGAAGAGACTTGGTATGAAGGGCTTCTTTATGCACGCGAGAAGCGGCCTTGAGACCGAGTACTTAAGTGACGAATGGTACGACTGCATCAACGCTTGTATCGAGGAAGCGAAGAAGCTCGATATGGAAGCTTGGTCCTATGACGAAAACGGATGGCCCAGCGGATTTGCAGGCGGCAAGCTCCTTACATGTGACGAAAACTACGCTCATTGGCTTGATTACCAAATACTTGATCATTTTGATACAGAGGCACTAGCGGTATATATCCTTGAGGATAACAAGTGCACAAGAGTGAAGGTTGATTGCGGCGCCAAGGAATATCATACGCTTTATCGCCGAGCAGACTCCTCCTACGTTGATACCATGAACCCCCGTATCGCAAGGGAGTTTATAGAGGCTACCTACGAAGACTACAAGAAGCGTTGCGGAGATGAGTTCGGCAAGGCTATGCCCGGATTCTTTACCGACGAGCCTCAGTATTACAGATGGCATACCGTATGGTCTGACATGATGTATACTGAGTTTGAGCCCCGTTACGGCTATGATGTGCTTGACGGTCTGCTTGCACTCTTTGTTGATTACGAAGGCTCCGAGGAATTCAGATTCGATTACTACAAGCTGTGTAACGAGCTTTTTACCGAAAACTTTATCAAGATAATATACGAGTGGTGCGAGGAAAACGGTGCACAGATAACAGGTCACGCTATCGAGGAAAAGGCACTTGTAGGTCAGATGTGGTGCTGCGGCGGTATTATGCCCTTCTATGAATATATGTCAATCCCCGGTGTTGACTACCTCGGCAAGGGTACCGGTAACGATATCTCTCACAAGCAGGTCGGCTCTGTAGCTGCACAGATGGGCAGAAAGAAGGTAATGTCCGAGATGTTTGCTTGCTGCGGTTGGGATATCAAGCCCATGCAATTAAAGCAGGTTGCTGAGCATCAGTATTACGGCGGCGTTAACTTTATGTGCCAGCACCTCTATCCCGTTTCTATCAGAGGGCAGCGTAAGCGTGACTATCCTGCTTTCTATTCAGAGCACTCTACATGGCAGTCCTCCCTCAAGGAATTCAACGAATATTTCAATAACCTCGGTTATACCCTCTCGCGCGGTGAAGAAAAGGCCGACATCCTCGTTATCCACCCTATCCGCTCTGCGTATATGGTTTATTTCAGAGACGTTATGACAAACGAGCTTGCATCCCTTGAAGCAAACTTTGCGGGCTGTACAAACTGTCTGTCACAGAATCAGCTATTCTACCACTACGGCGATGAAACACTTATGAGAAAGTACGGCAGAGTTGAGGGTAACAAGATAATTATAGGAAACTGCACCTACGACAAGGTAGTTCTCCCTATGACACAGACTCTCGATCAGTCTACCGCTGATCTTCTTAAGCAGTATCTTGCAAACGGCGGCAAGCTTGCTCTCTACGGTGATACCCTTCCCACGCATATAGAAGGCAGAAAAGCCGACCTTAGCTGGCTTAAGCCTAACTGCACCATAGGCGACTACTGCGACGAAAACGAGCTCAAGGTAACCTATAACGGCGCAGAAGCGCTTAACATCAGAATTCAGAGCAGACGTGTGGACGGCAAGCGTCTCTACTACATTCTCAACCTCTCTCACAAAGAAGAGTACAAGGACGTTAAGTTTGAAATCAAGGGTGTTGACTGTATGTCTATCATAGATATGGCAACGCTTGAGCCCCAAGGTATAAATTATACCAAGACCGATGACGGCATTAGCTTTACACTTGATTTTGAAAAAGTGCAGTCTTATATTCTCTACGAGGAAGAATGCGAGTACACAGGCAAAAAGGATCTCACTCCTGCAGAGCACACCCCCTTTGAAGTTGCAGAAAAGATCGAGAATACCTTTACCCTTGACTACGCACGTGTTTCCTATGACGGAAAGAAATATACAGATATCCGTCCTATCGTACGTATAAAGGATAATCTTCTCTCTGAACGCTACGAAGGAAAGCTCTGGATCAAGTTTGAGTTTGATCTGAAATCTGTTCCCGCAGATATGTCCTGTGCAATAGAGAGACTGGCCTCACAGAAGGTTTATGTAAACGGCACCGAGATCGAGTTAAGCGACAACTGGTGGCTTGACAGACACATCTCCGCAAACAACATAACCTCTCTTCTTAAGCAAGGAATCAACGACATCGTATGCGAGATCGACTACTTCCAGAGAGATTACGTTTACTACGTTCTCTACGGCGGTGTATCCGAGTCGCTACGTAACTGTCTCTGCTTTGATACAGAGATAGAATCTATCTACCTCTTCGGTGACTTTGAGGTAAATACCGAAAAAGACAAGTTTGCTTACCATCCTCACGAATACATAGCATATACCGGCTCCTTCTCGATCAAGAAGTCTGAAAATTCTATCGATCTTACTAACATTACAGAAAGCGGTTATCCCTTCCTTACAGGCAGTATTATGCTTGAGGCAGAGTATACCGGCGGCGGCAAGGAGCTTTGGCTTGAGGGCTCGTATATCTGCGCAGACGTATACGTAAACGGCGCGCTTGTGAAGAAGATCCTCTTCAACAAGCATTGCACTCTCAACGAGCTCAAGGTCGGTGACAAGATCGGCGTAAGAGTTTATACCTCCAACTTCAATCTGCTTGGTGTTCATCACCGTAATGATATTGAGGTTTATGCTTCCCCCGACCAGTTTGCGTTTGAAAAAGAATGGGACGGCGACAAGTGTGACGGTTATACCGACAGATACGCACTTAAAAAATTTGGAATAATTAAGGAATAATAATGAATCATTATTTAGCATCAGCCCTTACGTCTATAATCGGAGCCAAGGGCGAAAACGTAATTGACAACAAAGAAGCGTTCATGAATATCTTCACAGCCAGCACCAAAGGCTGTGAAGATATTTCTCCCGTAATCGACCTCGCTCTTGCCACAGGTGCGGCTATGATAATAGCTCAGGCGAAAAACGACGATAACGAGGGTCAGGAGAACGCTACAAGGATCGCAATAGAGATACTGATGTCAGAAGGGGTATCCAAGGAAGCTGCAATCAACGTAGCAACCTCATTCGGTATAGCATTCGGTTTCTCTTACGGCAAAGAAAAAACCGAAGATCAGCTTCTTGAGGATGCTTATGCTCATATTTCAAAACAAGAGTACGAAGAAGCTATCAAGCTTCTGAAATATCTCATCACAAAGAAAAACAGCGGTGCTTATCTGCTTATGGGAGAATTGCATTATAATGGTATAGGCACTCCTAAATCATATAAAAAAGCAATCGAATGCTTTGAAAATGCTGCAAATGGTGATGCATACTCCAAGTTAGCCGTAATGTACGCTTACGGTTACGGCTGTGATAAGAGCTTTGCAAAAGCAATGGAATATTGGAACATGGGTGCTACCCTCGGAAACGCGGTTTGCCAGTATCAGCTTGCCATGGTATATATGAATGGTATATCCGGTATAAATAAGGATATCGCAAAAGCTGTATCATATATTAAATCAGCAGCCGCAAAGGGATTCACTCCCGCAGTTAAGGCAATGTCTGCGCTACCTAAAGAATATACCGAAAAGACCGAAGCAGATATCATAGAGCTTGAAAAGGCAGCCGACAGCGGTGACGTAAAAGCAATCTACGCTCTTGCCAACTGTTATTTCAAGGGTGACGGAGTCCCTCAGAGCAAGACAAAGGCTGTTGACCTCTACACGGAGGCGGCAAAGAGAGATCATCTTCCCTCTCAGTTAGCTCTGATAACCCGATATACGATGGATAAGGATATCCCAAAAGCATGGAGCGTTGCGGAATATTGGTACGGTAAAGCGACTTTAAATAAGGCTAAATTAGCCGCTATACACACTGAGCTTGTCAAGGGCGAGGAATTATACCACGCTGTCCCCAAAACCGCTAAAAACAAGCGTGAACGCTACGAGGAGGCAGGTAAGCTCGGATATATATCTGCTTATACCGCAATCGCAAAGATGTACCGCGGCGGCGAAAAAGCACTTCCCTGGCTTACTGTTGCGGCTGATGCTGGTGATATTGAGGCACTTGAGCTTATACTCAAGCGTGACGATGTCGACCGCGAAAAATATCAGTCTATATACCAATACGTAATAGAGCTTATGAAAAAATGCAGCAATTAATTTGCTGCATTTTTTATTTAACTATTGACAAACTCGAATCCTGTTGTTATAATAAGTGTACTATCATACATAGTACACTTAAGGAGGTAAAAATGTTTTCTATTGATGTCTTTTCAAGAGTACCGGTCTACGAACAGATCATCAAGCAGGCAGAGGACTACGTATCTAACGGCTTACTCAGATCCGGCGATAAGATACCATCCGTGCGCAATCTGTCTGTCAGCCTGTCCGTGAACCCCAATACGATCCAAAAGGCATATTCTGAGCTGGATCTGAGAGGAATAATATTCTCTGTCCCCGGCAAGGGCTGTTTTATAACAGAAAACGCAAAGGAAATCGTAAACCAAAAGAAACGCAAAAAGCTTGATGAGCTTTCCTCTTTGATAAAGGAGCTTGCAACGGCAGGTACCAAAAAAGAGGATATCGTCGGCATAATCGATTCTGTTTATAATAAATAAGGAGGTAACAGAATGATAGTATCAAAGAATGCGATTAAAAGATTTGATACGTTTACAGCCATAGATAATCTGAGCTGTACCATTCCCGACGGATGTATATACGGTATGGTCGGTTCAAACGGCGCAGGTAAATCCACATTTCTGCGTATGATATCAGGTGTATACCGTCCCGACTCGGGCGAGGTAAGTATCGACGGAGAAAGCGTATGGGAAAACCCTACAGCAAAGAGCCAAATAGCTTTTGTCCCCGATGACGTATATTATCTTGCAAACTCAAATATGAACCGTATGGCAGCCCTCTACAATGCCGTATATCCCAATTTTGATTATGATACTTTCAAGTATCTGACCAATACCTTTAATCTTGACCCGAAGAAGAATCTCAACTCGTTTTCCAAGGGCATGCGCCGTCAGGCATCTACAATACTGGCTCTTGCGGCTAAAACGAAATATATCTTCTTTGATGAGACCTTTGACGGACTTGATCCGGTTATGAGAAATCTCGTAAAGAAGCTGATATGCAATGACGTTGTTGAACGTAAGGCTACTGCGATCATCACATCACACTCACTGCGTGAACTTGAGGACACTTGTGATCAGCTTGCTCTCTTACACAAAGGAGGACTTGTGCTTGAAAGCGATATAGAAAATCTCAAAACAAAGCAGTTTAAGATTCAGATAGCTTTTGCGGATGAATATGATAAGTCAAAGTTCAACGGTATAGATATAGTTTCGTTCCACAAGTCCGGTAGTGTAACCAATATGATAGTAAAAGGCGAACGTAACGAGACGGTTACAAAGCTCTCAATGCTGCAGCCCCTTATACTCGAGGTTCTTCCCCTCTCTCTTGAGGAAATCTTCACTTACGAAATGGAAGCCTTGGGCTATAGCTTTGAAGGTCTGTTTGAGGAGGTGTAATAAAATGAAGAAGCGAATCTTTTCATTAAAGCTCTATCTCGAAGGTCTGCGTCAGACCAGGCTCATAGGTATCATGGCTTTTGTCATACTCACCATACAGGCGATCGCAATACCCGTAGGAAATGCAATTGATAAGATCACCTATGATTATACAGGCGGAGCAAGAGGTGTTGATTTTATTGAATTAAATCCCCTACTCTACGGTATGATATATCTTGTCGCACCTCTGTTGGCGCTTTCCCTGTTCAGTTTTCTGAACAAGCGTAAGGCATCCGACTTCTATCACTCGATAGCTGATACCCGTGTATGTCTTTTCGTAAGCTACTTTGCCGCTATATCTACCTGGATCGTTGGTATATGCTCGGTCACTACCCTTATAGGTATCATCACCAACAGTATATTCCCTCAGTATTTTACTCTAAATACTATCAATATCTGGCTCAACACACTGAACATTCTTGCCGCATCCCTTTACAGTGCGGCGGCTGTGGTGCTGGCAATGACCCTGACCGGTACACTTGTGACCAACATAGCACTTGCAGGCTTAATACTGATATTACCCGATTATCTGACCTTTATGTTCAAGGAAATGGTAATATCAAATATTCCGATAGCACCCCGTTTCTCAAGCTTTGGTAATGCTTTACCCGTTGGATTCAATTTCCTGTCGGATAGTTTCCAAAACAGATTCGTAAACATAGGCGACGGTATATATACGATCATTCTTTCGCTGGTTGTAGCAGCTTTGGCCCTTGTAATCTTCAGATTCCGTAAAAGTGAGACCGCGGGATACCCTGCACTCAACAGATATCTTCAGGCGGCTATAAGAATCACCTTCTGTATGGTGGTATGTATCTTTGCCTGCGGCGGAATATTTGTTACAACAAGCGGTATTGAAGATTTTGACGGCAATTCCCTCTTTGCTATCGTAATGATATACGTAGGCGCACTTATCGTTTATTTCCTCTATGAGATAATAACCACAAAGAAGTTCAAGACCGCCTTCAGAACAGCTCCTGCGCTTTTGATCGTAGCGATACTAAACGTTGCATGTGTGCTTGGTATGAATGCAATGTACAACTCCTATCTTGCCTTTGAGCCCACAGCATCCGAGATCGATTATATAACCGTCGATCAAAGCGAAGATTACGTTTATGATATATCCTCGTATCTTGAAATGAAATGCTCCAAGATAAAGCTTAAAGAGGACAACATCAAGAAGGTGATCTCAGGCGTGCTGAGTGAAAATATCAAAAGGATCCACACCGACAGATTTTATGAAAACTACAGCTCCAGAATGAACATAACGATATGCGTTAACGGTGTGGAGCATCAAAGATATCTGGTATTGAGCGAACAGGACCTGAGTACGATCGTTGATACACTCAAGAGCAGTAAAGAGTATAAAGAGACCTTCTGCACACTTCCCGATGCAAGCTCCGTATCGATAGAAACCTACGATATGGCAAGATCTATCCCCAACTCAGAGGCAGAGCGTATGTACGAGCTGATGAGAAAAGAGGTAGCAGAGCTTAACTTTGAGGATTGGTATATGCTGGCATACGAAAACACAGCATATAATGCAGTAACAGATTTTCTCGTAACGGTAATCGACGGTGCAAAAACATATGATTTCTATATACCCGTATACCCTGCTTACAACGAGACCGTTAACGAATACGTCAAGCTGACTTATGACAAGGATTCTATCGAGAAGGCAACAGAAATGCTAAAGAATCCAAAGGAGCTTGAGGAGATAAACATAACCTTCTATAACACAGAAGAAATATATGATTACTACTATTACGTAGAGGAGGACGACACTGACTTTGAAAGATTGAATAAGATCTTAGAGTGTCTTGTTCCTTGCGATAGTGTCGATGCCGACGATATATACTGCAGAGTATATTTGTACGATGAATATAGCCCCAAATATGAGGAGGATGCAGAATACTACGATTACGCATCCAATGCTTATTCTGTATTGTTCAAGTTTACCGGGGATCCAAAGGATTTTGCAAAATAAAAAAAGGGCAAGTTGCCCCCAAAAAATGCGCTCTGTTGCATTAAAAAATGAAGCGGAATTTCCGCTTCATTTTTTTAGTATATGATACGCTTTGAGAATACAAAGCTGTGTTTTGGCATCAGCAAACTCGTTAGCCATCACCTTCTCTACAGCTTCCTCAAGAGGCATCGTGAATACCTCAACAAATTCGTCTTCATCGAGATTGGTTTCTTTTTTTGTAAGCTCAGTGGCAAGATACATAGTAACACGCTCGTCAAGTATAGCCGGCGAACCGTAATATTCACCGATATACTCCATTTTCCCTGCAATATATCCTGTTTCCTCAGCAAGCTCTCGCTTGGCTGCTTCAAGACGGTCCTCACCCAATTCAAGTTTTCCGGCAGGAATTTCTGTTACCACTCTGCCTATTGCATATCTGTACTGTCTTTCAAGGACGATCTCGCCTGCATCGGTCACAGGTATTACACATACCGCTCCGTAATGCTTAACGTATTCTCTGAAGCCTTCTTTTCCGTTAGGAAGCTCTATTATATCCTTTCGTACGTGCAGAACAACGCCGTCGAATATTTCCTCTCCGCTTATCTTCTTTTCAGTTAAGTCCATAGTTAAGTACCTCTGTGATCTTTTTGCGACTTATTGCGAGTCCAATTACATTGAGACCTTCCTCGCCGTCGCATTTGTATATTTCAATATGTCCTTCTATTGCGTTAATAAGATATCCGTTCCATATGCCCTTGATACGTAATATCTTACCTATATCCGGGGTATCAAAGAGCTTTTCAAGTCTCTTTTCTATATCCTTGCAAGGTAACGGCTTTACTACAGTAGACAGATATCGGGCAGAATGGGTAAGCTCAGCCGCAAGTTCGGTATCGTTATATCCGCATTTATATATTTTATCAAGATCATTATATCTTACAGCATTTACACACTTGCCGATAATATCATTGAGTATAGGCAGGTATCTGTCATCGTCATCCATTGAGAAAACGACGGCTCCTGCAGATACACACTGTCGGCGTAACATTTCACGGGAAAGCTCGTCAAGAGAATTAAGTTTGGTAGGATCAACTACACAAACAACGTTACCAATACTGCATTTTGTCTTAAGCTCATCGCTTGACGTAACGGTATAAAACTGTGATATATCATACACACCCGAGGGCTCGACTATTATGCGGTCCACCTTATCGGCAAAGGACATTAGCATATCGTGAAATCCGACCTTCAAGGTACAGCAGATACATCCGCCGAACAGCTCATCGGTTGTTATACCGTCGGCTTGCAATATCATAGAATCGATACCCTTGCTGCCGTATTCATTCTCTATAACAACGTAGGTCTCACCTATCGAATCAAGATATCGAGCGTATTTTCTTATAAAAGTAGTCTTACCGGCTCCAAGGAAGCCGGTAATGAGATCAATATTTGCCATAAGTCTTAGCAAGATCAACCATGATCTTTGCTCGGTCAAAGCTTGCGTTTGCGGGATATTCACATCCTGTTGCAAGGATAAATCCGCCGTTAGCCTTCATATCGTCAATGTTGGACTTGCACTCTGCTATCCACTCCTCGTCAGTACCTATAGCGGCTGACGCAGGGGTAACCGCACCAATAAGTGTAAGCTTATCTCCGTACTTTTCCTTGCACTCCTTGAAGCTCTTACAGCCCTTGGGAGGATAGAGGAAGGAAATTGCACAGGGACCCATATATTCGATCTGCTCGTCGAAATAGATGTCCTTGCCGCAGTTGTGTATCATAACGTTTACACCGCGGGCATGGAGCATATCACAGATCTTCTTGATATATTCACCCTCGAACTCGCACCACATATCAGCTGACATAATAGAACCGGAAGCAAAAAGTGTATCGAACATAATAGCATCAACACCTGTATCGGCAATAGCCTCACAGTACTCATAAAGAGTCTCTGTAACCTCGCTCACAGCATCCTTGAGTGCATCGGGATCGTCGTAGAGATCCATATACATCTCCTGCTGGCTGCGCATCATGGAAAGTGTACCGAGAGGACCGAATACAAAGGCAATAATGGGAAGCTCGCCCTTTTTCTCTGCAACAAGCTTCTTGCATACGTCGATATGCATCATCATACGCTTGGAGTTTCTGTAATCTACCTTTTTGATCTTCGCATAATCCTCGATATCCTCGATGATAAGATTCTTATAATCGGGATGAGCGGCTTCATTTTCAGGGAAAACAAGCTTTTGTCCCCAGGCATCACACTCAACGGAAAGGTCAATAAGTGTACAGATACAGTCAAGATCATACTCGTCAGCCGCCTTGATAAGCGCATTGGCGCATACGTCAGCGTTGTTGGACCATTCCTCATAGGTAGCACCAACAAGATTACGGGTAACACCGCTGAGAATAGGATATACGGGGATATAATCGGGTTCCTTGTGCGACATCGCGGTCAGCACACGCTCCATATGTGTCATAAATAGCCTCCTAAACAAGGAAAAAAATAGCACAACAGGTAAAATAATTACTCTTCGATACCATAAGATTGATATTTACCGTAAAAATTATATCTGTCGTGCTGCTGTTATGTAACCGATAATTATTATACCTTAAACATACACTTTTGTAAAGCGATTTAATATTAAAAATTTCAACAAAAAATCCGAATAAAATTCTACAAATTTGTTAATTGACACGTTTTGATATCTGAAATATGATTATATATATTCCAAGCTTGCGACAAAAACTTGTATTGTTTCCGTTTATATGATATAATATATTAAAACGGCAAAAAGGAGTAATATATGAGCGTAAAAAAGGCATATACCCTTATATACAGTTATTTTCTGCTCATATATCTGGAGCTGATACTTAAGCTGTTTACCGTAGGTGCTGTAGATATAAGATTTATATATACCGCTTTCTTCATGATCCCCGTATCTGTGATACTGTATGCCCTTTCTTCCCTTTTCAAACCTCTCATTAATAAAATACTGTACTGTTCATTAACGATTATTATAGGTATATATTTCTGTGTACAGAGTGTATATTACACGATATTCGGCTCTTTTATGTCGGTATCCTTAATGAAGATGGGCAACGATGCACTTGATAACTTCGGAGATCAGGTAAAGCAAGGAATTACAGATTCTGTATGGAGTATAATCGCCATCGTCGCGATACTCTTGTTTACCATACTTATCACGATAGGTGGTTTTATAAGCTTTGAGAAGCTTAATATGAGACTGTCCTGTATAAACATTGCGATTGTTATAATCGCACATACAGCATGTGTAATGCTGCTTGGGGTAGGCGGTACGGGTGCATATACCGTGTACGATGCGTATCATTCTATTGAAACCTCTACCGACAGTTCGGTTCAGAATCTTGGTGTTCTGACAACTACCCGTCTTGAGCTACAGCAAAATATATTCAAGAAATATTATCTGAAGAAAGCTATTGATACAGATACTCTGTACGTTGACGTTAAAGATTATTCAAATAACGAATATAACGTTATGGATATCGATTTCAACAGCATTATAGAAAGCTGTTCTTCACCCGAGGGTGCATCCCTTGCGTCGGAACTCGCAAAGCTTGAGCCAACCAAGAAAAACGAATATAGCGGTATCTTCAAGGATCATAACCTGATCATGATATGTGCAGAATCCTTTTCTCCTTATCTTATCAATAAGGATAGAACGCCGACACTGTACAAGCTTGCAAACGAAGGGTTTATATTCAATAATTTCTATGCTTCCTACGATTCGGTAACTACAAACGGAGAATACAGCTACTGTCTGGGTCTGTTTCCCGATCTGTCAAGATCAAAAAAGGATAACAGCTTTATAGCATCCTCCGGAAACGCTCTTCCCTTCGCATTGGGTAATGCCTTTAAAAGCATAGGCGCAGAAACTTATGCTTATCATAATTTTTTGGGTACGTATTATTCAAGAAATATAACACATCCCAATATGGGATACGATATCTTCAAGACACCTGACAACGGACTTGATATCGCTCCAACCTGGCCGTCATCAGACTACGATATGATGGTGGAGAGCGTTGACGATTATATTGACGGCGGCAAACAGTTCCATACATATTATATGACCTTCAGCGGACATTATCAGTACAACTGGGCAAATATAATGTGTGTTCGTAACAGAAGCCTTGTCAAGAATTTAGATTATCCTACCGCAGTAAAAGCGTACATATCAAGCAATATGGAGCTTGAAAAGGCGTTGAGTTATCTTATGAAGCGGCTTGAAGAAGCAGGTATTGCAGAAAAGACGGTTATTGTTCTTACTACTGACCATTACCCATACGGTCTTGATGAATATAACTATAATCTGTTTGCCGGTAAAAAGATAGATACCGATTTTGAAAGATACAAAAACAGCTTTATATGCTGGAGCGGCAGTATGAATGAGCCTGTAGTTGTAGATGAGCTCTGCTCTACCATAGATATTCTTCCTACCCTTCTCAACCTCTTCGGTTTTGAGTACGATTCGAGACTCATTATGGGACGGGACGTGCTGAGTGAGGGTGAAAACATAGCGATCCTTGCCAACCAGAGCTTTATTTGCAAGAATTTCAGATTCAACGCACCTGATAACAAGCTTATAGTAACGGGTGAAGCTGCACCCGACGACAATGACGTGGAAAACACAAAAAATTATATTAAACAGATCTTAAATTTATCAAGATCTATATTAAATACAAATTTCTATCAATATATAACGGAGGATAAAAATGGATAAGAAGATATTTCTGTTGGACGGTGCCAGCGGTACCTGCCTTTGGGACAAGGCAAAAAAGACAATTCCTGTTTGGAGATTTAATATCGAAAATCCAGATATCGTGGTCGAGCTGCATAAGGAATATATGGCAGCAGGCTCTGATATTATATACACAAACACCTTCAGCGCAAACCGTGAAGCAGTTGACAAGACCGAATATACAGTTGAAGAGATCGTAAAAGCAGGTGTTAGATTGGCAAAGAAAGCGGCGGAAGGAACACACGTTAAGGTTGCCCTTGACATCGGTCCTCTCACTGAGCTTTTGGAGCCCTATGGCGATCTTGAGGAGGATACCTGCTATGACATATACCGCGAGCAGATCGGCGCAGGAATGAGCGAAAATCCCGATCTTGTGGTATGTGAGACCTTTATGGATATCGAGATGCTCAGAATCGCGGTATCGGTTGCAAACGAATATGACGTCCCCGTTTTCTGTACAATGAGCTTTGACAAAAACGGAAGGACCATAATGGGTAACTCGGTCAAGGATATGATCGACGGACTTGCTGACCTTAAGGTTGCGGCAGTCGGTCTCAACTGCTCTCTCGGTCCCGACCTTGCTCTTCCCGTTATCGCACAGTTCAAGGAGTATACCGACCTCCCTCTTATCTTCAAGCCCAATGCGGGAGTTCAGACAGTAAAGGACGGAAAGACCGTTACAGAGTTTGACGTTGAATCATTTGTAGCAAACGTAATACCCGCAATCGAGCACGGAGCCGTATATCTCGGCGGTTGCTGCGGTTCAAATCCCGAATATATAAATAGTATCAAATCAAAGATATAACAAAAAGAGCGTGTCAATGACACGCTCTTTTTTATCTTTCTTCTCTGAAGTAAGTTAGACCAAGACTTTCGGGAGGCTGATGCTCTCTCTTTTTACGCATACTGGTAAATACGAGTACTATAATAGTTACCACGTAAGGAAGCATCTTGAAAAGCTCCTGTGTCTCTGTGCCGAGACCCTGAATATAGTTGTTAGCATTACAGAGTGCACCGAACAGGAAAGCACCGAGGATAGCAAGAGAAGGCTTCCAAAGTGCAAATATTACAAGAGCTATAGCAAGCCAGCCACGGTCACCGAATGCGTTGTTTGACCATACGCCGTTCGCATATGCCATAACGTACTGAAGACCACCAAGACCTGCAACAGCACTACCGATCATAGTTGCGATATACTTATATCTTGTAACGTTGATACCCGCCGCATCGGCAGTTGCGGGATTCTCACCCACAGAACGGAGGTTAAGACCCACACGGGTACGGTTAAGAACAATAGATGTAATAACCGCAATAATAATTGCAACGTAGGTTAAGAAATCGTGAGACAGGAATATTTCTCCAAACCAACCAAGCTTTGCTGCAAAGGGCAGCTTTGCGGAGAAGAATCCGCTTGTTTTGGTAAGTGCGATAGAGGGCATATCACTTTCGGTAAGCTTGATAAGAGAACCGCCAAAGAAGTTACCCATACCGATACCAAACGTGGTGATAGCAAGACCTGTAACGTTTTGGTTTGCCTTAAGAGTTACAGTAAGGAAGCTGTATATCAGACCCATAAGCATCGAGCCTGCGATAGCGCAAATCAAAGGAATGATAATTGCAAGAAATGCATTCATCTTTGTGATATCATTGCCGCAGGACATTTCGTAAAGAAATGAACCGATAACGCCGCTGATGGCACCCATATACATAATACCGGGAATACCGAGGTTAAGGTGACCCGATTTTTCGGTAATGATCTCACCTGTTGAACCGTACAAGAGAGGCACGCCAAGTAATATAGCACGGTATATAAACTGAACTATCATGCATTGCCCTCCTTCTTATGATGACGGAATTTAATAGTATAACGGATAAAGAACTCGCAGCCTACAACGCAGAGGATAACAACACCAATGAAGATATCCGAGAAGGATGCGTTAAGTCTGCAGGTATCGGCAACCTTACCTGCGCCAAGCTTGAGAAAGATGATAAGCGCAGTCATAACAACCATAATAAAGGGATTGAACTGACCAAGCCAAGACATCATAATAGCTGTGAAGCCCTGTCCGCCTACCGTATCTGTACGGATTGTATGGTCGGTACCCGAAACAAGTAGAAGACCCGCTACGCCGCAAAGTGCGCCGGAAATACACATAGTGCGGATAATGACCTTTTTAACATTGATACCGATATATCTTGCGGTATTCTGGCTTTCGCCGACAACGGATATTTCGTAACCCTGCTTGCTGTACTTAAGATATATATACATGAGCACAGTAAGAACAGCGACAATGATTATATTGACAAGATACTTGTTATCGCCGATCTTGGGGAAATTGCCGAATTCAACAGGCTGAATTACGTTCGATCCGCCACCCTTGATATATACGTAATAAGCTATTATCTGTGTAGCTATATAGTTCATCATAAGAGTGAACAGAGTCTCGTTGGTGTTGAAGAACGCCTTGAACAAAGCAGGTAGAAGTCCCCATATAGCACCGACAAGTACACTTACAACAACTATAACGACCATCAGCACTCCGTGAGGAAGCTTAGGACCAAGTTCGATCATAACAATCAATGCACCAAGACCGCCCATAAGAGCCTGTCCTTCTGCACCGCAGTTCCAAAACTTCATCTTAAAGGCAGGTGTTAATGCAAGAGACAGACACAGCAATATTGCGATCTGCTGGAGATATTTCCACAGCATAACCGTAGAGCCTTCTTCTATTCTACCGAGAACACCTCGATACATTATCTCAAGGGTCTCAAACAATGTTTTTTCAGTAAGAGCCATAGAAACAAGGCTCATTGCAAAGATGGAAAGAAAAATAGCAGCGATACGGATAAGCCAAGCCTTCCACCATATCATATCATCACGCTTAGCTACATGAAACAGCGGCTCGCGGTGATGCTTAACAATTGATTTATCAGCCATTGTTTTCTCCCTTCTCATCTGATGTCTTGGTCATAAGAAGACCTATTTCGTCTTTAGTAACAGTTCTCGCATCAACAGTACCTGTGATTCTGCCCGAGCCTATTACCATTATGCGGTCACAAAGCTCGATAAGTACGTCAAGGTCCTCACCTACGAATATTATAGCAACTCCCTTTTCCTTCTGTTCATTGAGAAGATTATATATCATATAGGAGGAGTTGATATCAAGACCTCGTACGGGATATGCCACCATAAGTACTGTAGGAGATGCAGCTATCTCTCTTCCTACAAGTACCTTCTGTACGTTACCGCCCGACAGACGTCGAACAGGTGTGTTGGCACCGGGTGTTACGACCTCAAGGTCGTTGATTATCTTTGCTGCAAGGTCCTTAGGACCCTTACGCTTAACAAATATACTCTTACCCTTACGGTAGCTACGGAGCATCATATTATCAACAATGTCCATATTTCCTACAAGACCCATGCCGAGTCTGTCCTCGGGAACGAATGACAGACGGACACCCAATTCTCTTATCTGAACAGGGCTCTTGTCGCGAAGATTATCTATACTTCCTGTATTGGGGTTGTAATAAAGTATCTCACCGCCTGCAAGGTGCTGAAGTCCTGCAATAGATTCGAGGAGCTCACGCTGACCGCTACCTGCAATACCTGCAATACCAAGTATCTCACCGGATTTTGCAGTAAAGGAAATATTGTGAAGCACCTGAGCACCCTCACGGTTAAAGCAGTTAAGATCCTTGACAACCAGCCTGTCCTCCGAATCCTTTACGTCACTTCTCTCAATATTAAGAGATATCTTTTTACCAACCATCATCTCGGTAAGCTCGGACTCGGTAGTATTCTTTGTCTCAACAGTACCAACGTACTCACCCTTACGAAGTACAGATACTCTGTCGGACAGAGACATAACCTCGTGGAGCTTGTGGGTAATGATGATGATGCATTTACCGTCATCACGCATACGGCGGAGTATCGCAAAGAGCTTTTCTGTTTCCTGGGGAGTAAGAACCGCTGTAGGCTCATCAAGTATAAGAATATCCGCACCGCGATAAAGAACCTTGATTATCTCAACAGTCTGCTTTTCGGATACAGACATGGTATATATCTTCTTATCGGGATCAAGTTCGAAACCGTACTGCTCGCTTATCTCCTTGATCTGTTTGGTGGAATTCTTAAGATCGTACTTACCGTCATCGATACCAAGAACAATATTTTCGGCAGCGGTAAAAACATCAACAAGCTTAAAATGCTGATGTATCATACCGATCTTATAGGAAAATGCATCCTTAGGAGAGGTTATCACTACCTCTTCACCGTTTACGAATATCTGTCCCTCGTCGGGAAAATAGATACCCGAGATCATATTCATAAGAGTAGTCTTACCGCTTCCGTTCTCGCCGAGAATAGATAAGATCTCGCCGTGATTTGCAGTAAGACAGACATTCTTATTTGCTATTACCTTTGCGCCGAAGCGCTTGGTTATATTTTTTAACTCAATAGCAGGTTTGTTTGTCACTTCAAGCCTCCGTAATAATAATTCTCAAGATAACGTTCTGCCTGCAGAGCGCTATCTTCAAAATTAGGATAAGGCGAGACGAACGCCTCGCCTTTATCCAATTAAGATTAATATGCCTCGTCGAGAAGAGTGATGCCGTCGATTCTTACATCAAAGTAAGGACCGGAACGGAACTTGGACTCATAGAAGATGCCACCCTCAACAACCTCTGTATCGGGAGTAAATGCATCGTCGGTATCAACGTCAGCCATGTAGCTTGTGAGGGTCTCGCCGCCAACGGTAAAGTTAGCAGTATCGAATACCTGGAGAGAACCGTCGTTAAGAGCAGCCTTAACTTCCTCAAGCTTAGCAGCAGTACCTTCAGCTGCAGCAGCCTCGTTTACGTCGGTAAGCATAACGGAACCGGTCTCAAGAGTACCTGTCCAGTCAGTATCGATAGCCTTGCCGTCCATTACACACTGGATCATATACTCAAAGTAAGGAGCCCAGTTGATTCTGGAGGATACGATAAAGGTATTGGGGCAAGCCGCAATAGTGCTGCCGTTGTAGGAAACGTTAGGAACGCCTGCGGTCTCACATGCGGTAGGAGCACCCATGGAGTCAGCGTGCTGGCTAATAAGAACGCAACCGCCACCGATAAGGGAGTTAGCTGCTTCCTTTTCCTTCTGCTCGTCATACCAAGAACCTGTGAACTTAACGTCCATGGTTACGGAAGGACAAACAGACTTTGCGCCAAGGTAGAAGGAGGTATAACCGGAGATAACTTCAGCAAATGTGAAGGCACCAACGTAACCCATCTTAGCCTCTTCAGCGGTGATCTCGCCTGCAGCGATCATCTCGTTGAGCTTCATACCTGCAGCAACACCTGCAAGATATCTACCCTGGTAGATAGAAGCGAACGCATTGTGGAAGTTGTCAAGACCAGCGGTGTGTGCCTGAGTACCTGTTGCATGGCAGAACTGGATTTCGGGATACTCCTCTGCAGCCTGCATAAGGAATGCCTCGTGACCAAAGCTGTCAGCGAAGATGATGTCACAACCGTCAGACTCGATAAGCTCTACTGCTGCATCATAGCAAGCGGTAGACTCGGGAATCTGGGTCTTCTGAGCGTACTCAACGTTCATGGTCTCGCAAGCCTCTTTAGCTGCATCCATGAAGTTCTTATCGTAGGTAGAGTTTTCATCGTGAAGGAAGATGAAACCAACCTTGAGGTCAACAGCTTCGTTACCGTTATCAGCAACGTCACCGGTTTCGTTTGCATCGGTGCCGGTCTTTGTTGCACAAGCAGCAAAGGAGAACATCATAACGCAAACGAGAAGAAGTGCTAAAACTTTCTTGAACATTTTCTGTTCCTCCAAAAATAAATTTATTTTATGAAAGCACCCGCTTTCAAAAATACTAATCAAAATATGCTCCGTTATGCGCAGAATATGCGACGTCACACGAACATAAATATATGAATATTATATTATATTTTGTTGAATATTGCAATAGCAAATCAAAAAAAAGACCAGATTTTTATCCGGTCTTAGATTTTTGTTACCTCTTCGCCCTTGAAGATCTTGACAGTTTTATTCTGATCCTTTTCAAGTCGCACACGAACAAGTCCCGCAAGAGGATTTGTCTCTATAACAACGCCCTCTCCGTCAGGGGTGTTCACCTTACTGTCAAGCTTGGGGATTCGCTTTACCGCTTCGCTGTAACACTCGTGCTCGTACCGCAAGCAGCACATAAGCTTACCGCATGCACCGGATATCTTGGATGAATTAAGGGATAGGTTCTGTTCCTTTGCCATCTTGATAGATACCTGAGCAAACTCGGAAAGAAAGCTCTTGCAACAGAAGGGTCTGCCGCAAACACCAAGGCCACCCATAAGCTTTGTTTCATCTCTGATACCGATCTGGCGAAGCTCGATTCGGGTTTTGAACACGGAAGCGAGATCCTTAACAAGCTCACGGAAATCTATACGTCCGTCGGCAGTAAAGTAAAACAACAGCTTGTTGTTATCAAACGTATATTCTACGTCAACAAGCTTCATATCAAGCTTATGCTCGTCTATCTTCTGCTGACAAACGTTGAAAGCTTCTCTCTCGCTTTCAAGGTTTGATTCATACTGCTGATCATCAGCCTTGGTCGCACGGCGGACAACGCTTCTCAAAGGAAGAACGAGATTCTTCTTGTTCTCCAATCTGTTTGCGATAGCAACAGTACCGTACTCAAGACCTCTTGCGGTCTTGACGATGACGTTATCGTCCTGCTTTAATTTGATTCCTTCGGGAAGAAAATAGTATACCTTGCCGGGCTTTTTGAATCTGATGCCGACTATCTCTACCTCTTCAGGCAGAGAAGCTCGAAGTTCATCAAGCTCCTGCTGGGACAGGGTTTCGTTTGTTTCTGACATTGTATATCCTTTCAATGAACGCTTTTCCAAAAGGCGTTCATAAAATTAATCTTTAACAGATTGACGTTGGCATTCTGTTCGTTTGAATAAAGCGTTTCTTCTACAACGTTGAGTAAAGAGGAAACAGACAATAGAGTTAGAGTCTTGGAAATATTCTTGATCTCATCAGCATTTTCAAAAAAGACAAGATCATCCGCTACACCCTTTTTCAGCGCTAATACGTCACGGACTGCACCGCGCACCGTACACAAAAACGCTCTGAGCTCTTCCCTTTTTGAGGAAAGCTCGTCCTCATAACGCATGAAAACGGATTTATCGTTCTTGCAAAGAGCTTCAAGCATTCCCTTTACAACGGTATATTCGTCGTTGATTTTGGTAAAGCTGCGTTTGTCAAGATTTTCAAGCACGCTGCCGATACAGCCGTTGGAGGACTTGATTATACGGTTAAATGCAGCCTCATCGCTTTTTTGTAAGCTGTCTGCTTTAGGATACGCCTTAGTAACGTAGCGTGACAATTCTGCGTCCTCAAAGCGCTGCATTCTGAAGGCACAGGCTCTAGAGCGTATGGTCGAGAGAAGCAGATTTACGTTTTCGCTGATAAGTATAAATACCACAAAGGACGGTGGCTCCTCGAGTATCTTGAGCAAGGCATTCTGCGCCTGTACGGTCATCTTATCCGCATCACGTATTATATAGAACTTAAGCTCACCCTCCACGGGTACGCTCTGCGCACCGTTTTTGATAAATCTTACCGCCTCCACCGAGATGGTAGCCTTATCGTCCGCCAAACCCACGGTAGTAACGTCGGGAGCTACTCCTTCAAATATCTGCCTGCAGTTTTTACATACGCCGCAAGGTCTTTCAAAATCGGTACAAAGGGTGGCGGCGGCGATATTCAGCGCAAAGCTGTATCTGCCGCTTCCGCGGTCTCCCTCAAGAATTATAGCGTGAGGAAGTTTGTTACCCTCAATGTTTTCAGCAAACAGATCCTTAAGCAGACCGTTACCGTAAATGTTTTTAAAGCTTACCGACATCTTATACACCGGAATAAGCGGAGAAACCGCCGTCAACCGGAACAACAACGCCGTTTACAAAGCCTGCAGCATCCTCGTTTACAAGGTACAGAAGAGTACCGATAAGCTCCTCGGGCTTACCAAAACGGTTCATAGGTGTGCT
Source organism: Eubacteriales bacterium (assembly GCA_045649645.1). Lineage (GTDB taxonomy): Bacteria > Bacillota > Clostridia > Oscillospirales > CAG-272 > RGIG7300. The sequence goes on along the minus strand of JAZRQH010000166.1, from coordinate 26,679 downwards.
GTTGAGAATCTTCTGAGAACGGGGAGTGAAGCTGCCGTCGGGATTAAGAAGCAAAGCTCTGTTCTGCTCGGTTACAAAGAAGCCGGGAGCGATAGCGTTAACACGCACGCCAACGGGAGCAAAATGAACTGCCAACCACTGTGTGAAGTTGGAAACAGCGGCCTTAGCGCCCGAATATGCGGGAATCTTGGTAAGAGGTGTAAAGGCGTTCATGCTGGATACGTTGATTATACAGCAACCTTCTTTTGCAGCCATATCGCGAGCGAATACCTGTGTAGGAAGAAGAGTACCGAGAAAGTTGAGGTTAAAAACAAACTCAACACCCTTGGGATCGAGATCAAAGAATGTAGTAATATCCTTAGTGGTCTCGGGATCAAGGTCCTCGGGGAAAAGATATTCCTTGGTGGTGGTGCCTCTGGGATTGTTACCGCCTGCACCGTTGATAAGGATATCACAGGTGCCGAGCTCTGAATTGATTCTTTCTCTTGCTGCGTTAAGGCTGTCCTTATCAAGAACGTTAGCCTCAACAGCAATAGCAACACCGCCATCTGCAACAATAGAGTCTACTGTGTTCTGCGCATTTTCGGGACGAAGGTCGCATACCGCAACCTTGGCACCGCAAGCACCGAGAGCCTTAGCAAACTCACCGCAGAGAACTCCGCCTCCGCCTGTAACAACTGCAACTTTATCTTTAAGATCGATACTGAAAGGAAGTTTAAACATAATTTTTCACCATTTCCATTATTATATTTTTTTCAACCGTCTGAAAGCCAGAACGGAATAGATAAACATTGTTATAACTGCAATAATACCGATGACCTTAAGGGCTGTAAATGATATATCCGCAAACCCCAGCAAAAATATCATAGGTATGTATATTGCGTTGAGTGACGCAAGCGTAACAAGCACTTTATTGAAACGCTTGACTGTGATAGAAGAGATTATCTGAATTAAAGTCAGAAAGCATATGGGCAACCAAACCACAAGCATATAGAGCATATATACTCCGTCACCGTCATGCCAGGGAAAGAACTCAAACATACAGCTTACGATAAACGCAAACATAAGATAACATACCGTAATAAGTACATTGAGCGTTCCGTCAACTATTTTATACACCTTCATGAGATATAAAGCTTTCTTCTATAATATCGGACAGTGCGTCGAAATAATAATCCGCGATAAGCTGATGTCCCTCGTCAGTAGGATGGACCCCCTCGAGAGTCCAGTGGGACGCAGGCTCGGCAACGCAGGCTGCCGCAAACAAACCGTCAAGAGGTATATATCTGTCGGCGTACTCAGCCGCAAGACGGCGCACGATCTGTATCTTTTCGTCGATGTCGTTGTGGAAACGACGCATCTCGGGGAAATCAAGAACGAACTGCTCAAGCATAATTATCTTGGCTTTGGTCTTATTTTTGATATCCTCAAGCAAGGACCTGTAATTGGCTTCAAAAATCTCATTGGGCACCCAGTCCTGTTCGCTTACATGATGCCAGGTATCGTTGACACCGACAAGGATAGAGATAACGTCAGGCTGAAGATCAATTGCCTCCTCCTGCCATCTTTCCATAAGGTCTTTGGTCTGATGACCGCCGATTCCTTTATTTATAAGCTCAAATTCCATCTGAGGATAGCACTCCTCAAGATACTGCTTAACGTAGGAAGGATAACCCGAACCGAGATCGGTCGTATCAGATCTGCTTCTTCCGCAGTCTGTAATGCTGTCACCCTGAAATAATATTTTCATAAAATATTCTCCATACAAAGTTCAATTTCTATTATTATAAAATATAAAAAATAATATGTCAATACTCTTGACAAAAATAAAATTATCGTGTATAATGTCGTAGTTTAGAGGTCACAGTACAAAATTTTGGAACCGACTTCTCCTTACCGGCAGTAAAATTTTTCTAATGCTGTCGGTCATAAGTCCATAGGGAGGTGTAACAAAAATGGCAAAGGCATACACTAATTACGAAACCATTTTCGTTTGCGACATTACTCGCGGCGAAGAGGCTGTTAAGGCTCTTGTTGATAAGTTCGTTACTCTTATCAAGTCTAACGGCGAGGTATCCGAGGTTAATGAGTGGGGCAAGCGCAGACTTGCATACCCCATCAACGACATGACCGAGGGTTACTACACATTCGTAACATTCAGTGCTCCTCAGGCGTTCGTAGCAGAGCTCGAGCGTAGATACCACATCAACGACGGTATCATGCGTTCTATCGTTGTCAAGGCTGACGACAAGGCTTCTATGCCCCAGAGAGCAGTTGCAGAGGCTACCCCTGCTGCCCCCGCAGTAGAAGAAGCTCCTGCAGTTGAAGAGGCTCCTGCTGAAGAAGCAGCAGAGTAAGTCTCAGAAGGAGTAAGCAAATGGCTAACTTTAATTTCAACAAAGTTATTCTGGGTGGCAGACTTACTGCAGACCCCGAGCTCAGACAGACCCCTCAGGGTATATCTGTAACTACCTTCTCTATCGCAGTTAACCGCAGATTCACAAGAACCAACGACGGCTCTCAGCCCACCGCTGATTTCTTCAATTGCACTGCATGGAGATCCAATGCTGAATTCATTACCCGCTATTTCAAGAAGGGTAACTCCATCTGTGTAGTAGGTACTCTCCAGAACAGAAGCTGGACAGATCAGCAGACAGGTCAGAAGAGATATGCTACCGATATCGTGGTAGACGAAGCAAATTTTGTTGACAGCAAGGAAGCAGGTCTTTCTGCTCCCATGCCCAACGATGCATACAATGCACCCGCTTATTCTTCTCAGGAAACCGAAGCGCCTAAATTCGAAGAATTGTCAAATGATGACGATCTTCCGTTCTAATTTTTTAAAGGAGGAAGCATAAAATGGAAAACAACAACCAGAGACCTTTTCGTAACAATATGAAGAGAAAGAAGAAGGTTTGCATATTCTGTCAGGATAAGATCGATCACATCGATTACAAGGATGTTGCAAGACTTCGCAAGTGCACCAGCGAGCGTGCAAAGATCCTTCCCAGAAGAATCACCGGCACATGCGCTTACCATCAGCGTCAGCTCACTGTTGCTATCAAGAGAGCACGTCAGATCGCGCTTCTCCCCTACACAACAGACTAATTTATAAACTAAGCGGCTGTGTCAATAGATACAGCCGCTATGTTTAATTTTGAAAGGAGATATTGCAATGAAGAATTTAACAGATTGCTTTGAGCTTTCAAACGGTGTTAAGGTTCCCTGTATCGGCTACGGTACATACCTCGCTCCCGACGGAGATATCACCAAGAACGGTGTTAAGGAAGCTCTTAATATCGGTTACCGCCACGTAGATACAGCCTTTGCATACGGCAACGAGGCTTCTGTTGGCGAGGGTATCCGTGAAAGCGGTGTGAACCGTGACGAGATCTTCGTTACCACAAAGCATTGGGTTACAATGAGAGGTTACGATAAGACCATAGAGGCTATCGATACTTCCCTTAAGAATCTCGGTCTTGACTACATCGATCTTTATCTTATCCACTGGCCCTGCGTTGAGAAGGTTACTCCTGATTGGAAGGAAGTTAACGCTTCTACCTGGAAGGGCTTTGAGGAAGCATACAAGGCGGGCAAGATCAGAGCTATCGGTGTCAGCAACTTCCAGAAGAAGCATATCGACGCTCTTCTTGACATGTGCAACGTAGCTCCTATGGTAAACCAGATCGAGTTCCACCCCGGTTATACTCAGATGGAAACAGTTGAGTATTCCAAGGAAAAGAATATGCTTGTACAGGCATTCAGCCCCCTCGGCTGCGGTGCAGTACTTCAGGACGAGACCCTTAAGGCTATTGCTGCAAAGTACAACAAGTCTGTAGCACAGATCTGTCTGAGATTTGTACTTCAGTCCGGTCTTAACGTACTCAGCAAGTCTGTTACTCCCGAGCGTATTCTTGAAAACACAAAGATATTTGACTTTGAGCTTTCTGCCGAGGATATGGCAGCCATTATGGCTATGCCTCAGACAGGCTTTACAGGCTGGCTTCCCGAAGAAGCACCCGCAGACGCAATTGCTTAATCCCATATAGATAAACGGTGAGGATTACCCTCACCGTTTTAATATTTTTCGTATCCTATCAGCAATCCGCCCTTTTCGGCATAGAAGCTGCACAGACCACCGCAGGGTCTTATATCTACACTTGCATCGGGGATCTCTTTATTTATAAGGTCTTTCAACTCAATTGCTGCCTTTTCATTTATACAATGGGTAATCGATACTCTTCCCTTTTTAACACCGTATTCCTTTAAACGCTTCACCACGGTATCCAAGGCTTTCTTTTCGCCGCGACATTTATCCAAGGGCTCAAGCTCACCGTCGGTTGCCTTACCCAAAAGTCTGATACCAAGCATACCTGCTATCTTAGCGGTTATCGGACTTACTCTTCCGTTGTTGGCAAGATTCTGCATTGACTCCAACACAAACATAAGCCCTGTTTCGTTAGAATATCTGTCGATCTCATTTATTATCGCATCGAAATCCCTACCCTCATGAATAAGCTCATCCAGCTTATGAAGCAACAGGACCATTTCGGGTCCTGTGCTTAACGAATCAAACACGTGTACCTTTCTGTCAGGATATTTCTCCTCGTATTTCTTCTTAGCTAACATCGCTGAATTGTAGGTTCCGGATAGTTTTGACGTCATAGTAACACAAAAGACATAAGCGGCATCACCGAAAGCCCTCATCCAGTCATCGGGGTTTGGGCAGGAAGAACCGGATTTGCCTTTATAACAGTGCAGATATTCTACCATATCCGTTACGTCAAGCACACTGTCATCCACAAACTCCCTCTCTGCAGTTGATATCTTAAGAGAAGCTGTTGCAAAATCTGTGTATTTCAAGCTTGTTATATCACATGATGAATCTGCTGCAATCTTATATTTATCCATATAGCACCGCCTTTCATTGATCATATGAATTATACACGAGGCACACCTCATTTACAACCTACGGCTACAATTATCCGGTATACTCGAGATAAACAGCAGTAGAAAACAAGCAACACCCATTCTACTGTCGGTAGAATGGGGGTTATGAGGTTATAATTTGTTATAATCCCGCACAAACCAGATCTTATCGGGGTCTATACGGTATTCCTGACCGTCAATGGTGGTGGAATATGAGCACAGAGCCTGATACTTGTATCCGAGCTTCTTGTCCTCTTTATTTATACCGTACTTGCCGTCGCCCATAAGCGGATGACCTATATGAGCCATATGGGCGCGGATCTGATGAGTCCTTCCCGTATAAAGCTCAACCTCAACAAGAGACAGTCCTTTCTTTGAGCTAAGAACTTTGTAGCCTGTTTTGATCGACTTGGCGTCACCCTTTGACGGCTTGGTATCATATACCTTGACGGTATTGGTTTTTGAGTCTTTGATCAAATATCCTTCGATGATATCAGCTGACGGCTTAGGTATACCGTGAACTATGCAAAGATATTTTTTATCTATACGTCTGTACTTGATATCATCGTTAATCTTGCGAAGAGTATCTGCATTCTTTGCCGCTATAACTATACCGCAGGTGTTTCTGTCAATACGGTTACAGAGCGCAGGAGCAAAGGAGCTTTCAGTTTCGGGGTCGTATTCGCCCTTACGGTAAAGATAGGCCTTGATATGATTGATAAGAGTATCACGGTCCTCGCGTTCATCGGGAATACAGCTGACACCCATTGGCTTGTTAACCAGCAAGAGGTTTTCGTCCTCATGGACTATATCAACCTTGGGAGTGAGCGCAAGAAAATAAGCATCAGGATCTGATGTGACAAAGAACTCTTCCTTTAAGAACATCAGCACTACGTCTCCCTGCTGCAGAACATAGTTAGCCTCAGCTCTCTTACGGTTGACCTTGATCTTTTTGGTACGTATAGATTTATAGATCAAGGATTTAGGCATACCTGCCGTTGCCTTCTCTATGAACTTATCAAGTCTCTGACCTGCATCGTTTTTGTTTATAATAAATTCTTTCATACTACGTCAAAACAAGTCCTTTGCAGGACTTGTTATTACTTTGTTCCGAATATTCTGTCGCCTGCATCGCCCAGACCGGGAACGATGTATGCGTGATCGTTGAGCTTTTCGTCAAGAGCAGCTACGAAGATATCAACGTCGGGATGGTCAGCCTGAACCTTAGCAACACCCTCGGGAGCCGCAACAAGGCACATAAGCTTGATATGCTCCACACCGCGTTCCTTAATCTTGGTGATAGCGTCGGAGGCACTGCCGCCTGTAGCAAGCATAGGATCGGTGATGATAACTATTCTCTGCTCGATATCGTAAGGAAGCTTGCAGTAATACTCAACCGGTTCGTGAGATTCGGGGTCACGGTAAAGACCGATATGACCGACCTTGGCAACGGGAACGAGAGAAAGAAGCCCGTCGACCATACCTAATCCTGCGCGAAGCACGGGAACGATGGCTAACTTCTTACCGTCCATACATTTACCCATCATCTTGCAGAGAGGTGTCTCGATCTCCTTATCCTGCAGAGGAAGATCACGGGTGATCTCATAACCCATAAGCATGGAGATCTCGTTGAGAAGGCCACGGAAATCCTTGGTACCGGTGTTAACGTCTCTCATAATTGTAAGCTTGTGCTGAATCAGGGGATGATCTATAACGTGAAGTGTGCTCATAATAAAGTCTCCTTAATAACATTTATAAATTAATTATATATCAACTCTTATATTTTTTCAAGTATTATCGCAAAACTATTTACACAAAAAGAATTTAATGATAAAATAAACAGGAGGTGAGAAAATGACCTTTGGTATCTATACGCTTGGTTGCAGAGTCAATCAATATGAAAGCAGAGTTATCGCAGAAAAGCTTACCGAAAAGGGATTTTGTGAGCTTCCCTTTTCATCCGCATGCGATATATATATAATCAACAGCTGTGCAGTAACAGCCGAAAGCGTGCGAAAATCAAGACAGATGATACGCCGCGCAAAAAAGCTGAACCCTGAAGCAAAGGTAATAGTAACCGGCTGCTTTGCACAGATATCTCCCGACGAGGTTAGCTCATTGGGGGATGCCGACCATATAGTCGGAAACAAACAGAAGTTATACGACGTACTCTCTTCAGTATGTGCAAGTAGCAGCTGTGTCAAGGTAGAGGACTTTGGCGATTCCGAATACGAAAATTACAGCTTGACCAAGCCCACAAGAGCAAGAGAATATATCAAGATACAGGACGGCTGTGAGGGTAAGTGCGCTTACTGTGTTATTCCCAGAGCAAGAGGTCCTATACGTTCAAAGCCAAGAGAAACTGTAATAGAAGAGGTAAAGCACCTTGCGGCAAACGGGGTCAAGGAGGTCATACTGACAGGTATTGAGATCGCCTCTTACGAATGCGACCTTGCTTCTCTTTTGGCAGAAATTAACGGAATCGAGGGAATAGAACGTATATCCTTAGGTTCTCTTGAGCCTACCTTGATTACCGAAGACTTTGCTAAAAAACTATCGTGCATCAATAAGCTCACTCCCCATTTTCATATCTCGGTACAGAGCGGATGCACAACCGTGCTTAACCGAATGAGAAGAAAATACAACGTAAAAATGCTGGAGAAAAGTATCGGTCTTTTGAAGAAGCATATTCCTTATCTGCAGCTTACCTGCGATATAATCGTAGGCTTTCCGGGAGAAACCGACACCGAATTTAAAGAAACAAAGGAATTTTTACAGAGAAACCGATTCCTGCACGCGCATATATTCACATACTCCAAGCGTCCCATGACTGTGGCAGCCGAGATGAAGGATCAGATCCCCGAAAATATCAAAAACGAAAGATCAGCTGAGCTTGATGCTCTGCAGACCGAGATCAAGGCAGAGCTACTGGCAAAGGAGTTAAACAGAAAGGACGTTCCCGTACTGTTTGAGACCTATAAGAACGGTATCAATACAGGTCACAGCGACAATTACGTTGAGTATAAGTTCAGATCGGACGCAGATCTCACCGGCAAGCTTATTAAGGTAAATCCCGTATCCGCCGACTCCGAGACCATCACAGCCGAATAATTATTCTTCGTTTGAAATAATCAATAAACATCTATCATATAATGTAACAACTAAACACAAGGTCGGTGCATGAATGATAGATAACTTTGAAATCAAGCCAAGATGCGAGCTTCTGGCTGAGTATATGATCGAGCACAACTCAACCGTGCGAAGCTGTGCTGCGGCGTTTGGCATAAGCAAATCCACCGTACATAAGGATATAACCGAAAAGCTAAAAGAATCAAACTACACCTTATATACAAAAACCAAAAAGGTTCTGGAACAAAACAAAGCCGAAAGACACCTCCGCGGAGGAGAGGCAACGCGTAAAAAATTTTGCATGCAAAAAGAAGAAAAAGCAATCTAAAGCATTGCTTTTTCTTCTTTTTTCGCATTTAAGACATTATATAATAAACAAAAATATAAAGGAATTGATATTGAAATGAATATTACGATAATCAGCGACGCCTCATATATACCGAAAACCGTCCCAACCGTAGCAATAGCGAAAGCCCTCAGCCAAAGAGGACACAACGTAAACGTAATTCTTCCCTTCTACGAAAAAATATATTCGGACACAAAAGAAGCTTTCAAGCACCAAGGATCATACAAGGTCAGCGTACCGCAGGCTGATTTTACCATCGATCTGTTCTATGCTGAAAGGGAGGGTGTAAGGTATTACTTTTTATCCAACAACAGACTGTTTGCAAGAGAAAAAGCCTGGGGGTATCACGACGACGCACTGAGAGGCTGTGTTTTCTGCACTGCAGCTCTGAAGCTGTTATTACAATCCGAGATCCAAACCGAATATATACTGAGCGACTCGCCTAACACTGCTTTGATACCCGTGCTTATGAAATTCAAATATAATATATATTCCACCTTCAGAGACATCAAGACCTTCCATTTTGTCAACAGTAGCGACTACGGAATATTCGACCGTTCAACGGTAAGTTCGGTTTTTGGTCTTTCCCCTGAGGATAAGCATATACTTTTATGCAAAAACGAGGTAAACCTGACCAAAGCCGCTATCATATGCGCATCAAGAGTGTTCGTCGGAGAAAACGCCCTCGACATATTATACGATCAGCACAATGATATTCACCATACCGCAGTTCAGTTCGGATTCAAGATACGTAAGCTGCGATTGGGTATAGACTACTCGGAATTTTCACCGGAGGATGATACCGATATACACAGAAACTACACATCCTCGGATATAAACAGCAAAACCGAAAACAAGCTGTATGTCCAGAGATATCTGTATCTGAACGAAAACGCAGATATTCCCCTTGTTGCGCTGTATCCTGACACAAACAAGGATATTTACAGCAAGTATATAAGAGAACTTCTACGGTGCGATATACAGCTGATACTGATATCGGACAGTATTTCATCCTCTGCGATAAACGCCTTGCCCGAAAAATGCATTTGTATACGGGACAACAGCGCCGAAACCTTGAAAAATATATTTTCCGCTTCAGATTTATGTATTTTCGGAGGCTTGCGTTCACCTTGCGGTAATCCTGCATTAATTTCAGCAGCATACGGTTGCATTCCGATCCTTCCCTACCACCGATTCTTTGACCACGGCTTCACATACTTCAACAAGCTGACTCTTGAGGGTAACGGATTTACCTTTGATCCCAAAACACAAAAGGATATGTTATACTCCCTTTGGGATGCTCTCGGGATATACCGCCATGACAAAAAGACCTATGCCAAGCTATTGCAAAATACAATGAAAAAGATCTTTTCGGCTACCAACAGCATGGAGACTGTAGAAAAGGAAGCCGAAAAGACCGTATATTCATTTATCTGACGATAAGAGCCGCATATGGAGGTAAGGTACCGTTAAATTCAACGTCGCCGTAGTTTGATAAGATAAGCTCTCTGTATCCAAAGTCAAACTTTTGCTCCTCGTTTGAAAAATTGCATATAACAAGTACGGTATCGCTATCATCGTACCTTGAGAATACGGATACAGGACCCTTGTTGTATTCTCTGCCGAACTTTCCGTAAAGTAACGTCTTATTGTTAAGGTGAAGATTAATAAGCTTTTTGTAATATTTAAATACCGACTTTTGGGCACTACGATCAGCTTCAACGTTTATGCAGTCGTATTTATCCTGGAGCTTGAGCCAGGGTGTGCCTGTGGTAAATCCGCCGTTCTCAGAGGAATTCCAAGGAATAGGCGCTCTGCCGCAGTCACGGCTGTCCTTGGAAAAGAGCTCCATAACCTTTTCCTCACTGAATTTCTCTATCAGCTCGGGATAAGCGTTAATAGCCTCGATATCGCGGCATTCCTCAAGAGAATCGAAGGTGGGATTGATAAGTCCTATCTCCTGCCCTTGATAGATAAAGGGAGTACCCTGCAGACAAAGCTCAATAGTTCCGAGCATTGTTGCAGCCTCGTATCTGTAATTGTCAAAATCAGCATATCTGTTGAGGGCTCTGGGCTGATCGTGATTTTCTATACAGATCGCATTCCAGCCTTTATCCATAAGACCGTCCTGCCATCTGAACAGATGCTCCATAAACTTTTCGGGCTCAAAATCACACAGATAAAAGCGTCCGCCGTTTCTGCCTACCGACATGTGGTCAAACTGGAACGCGATGCTGAGCTCATTTCTTTTGGGATCGGTAAGCATAAGAGACTGCTCTGGAGTCAAGCCCCATACCTCACCGACAGTCATTGCGTTATGGGGTGCAAAGCACTCTCTGTTAAGTAAATTTATGTACTCGTGAAGTCTGGGTCCGTCGCCCGGTATCTCCTGTGTAAAGTCCTTTGATATAGAGTTGATAACGTCGCATCTGAACCCGTCAACACCCATATCAAGCCAATAGTTGATCATATCGACTATCTCACGGCGAACCTTTTCGTTTTCCCAGTTAAGGTCGGGCTGTTTTTTGGAATACAGGTGTAGATAATACTGTCCGCTTGCTTCGTCGAATTCCCATGCCGAGCCCCCGAAATTGGACTTCCATCCGTTGGGCTCATGTCCGTCAACGGGATCCTTCCAGATATAGTAATCACGGTAAGGGTTATCCTTACCCTTTTTGCTCTCAATAAACCACTGATGCTCATCGGAGGTATGATTGACGACAAGATCCATAAGAAGACGTATTCCGCGCTTGTGCATCTCATCAAGCATATGCTTAAAATCGTCCATTGTGCCGTATACGGGATCTATCATTCTGTAATCAGCTATATCATACCCGTTGTCGTCACCCGGCGAAACGTAGCATGGCGAGAGCCATACTGTGTTGACACCAAGCTCCTTTAAATAATCAAGCTTTGATATGATTCCGGGTATATCTCCTATACCGTCTCCGTCTGTATCGCAAAAGCTCTTGGGGTATATCTGATACACCACCGCTTCTTTATACCAATCCTTCATAACTTCCTCCTGAATTTACTGTATATATAATACCACGTTTCTTTTTTTAAATCAATATTTTATTGAAAAAATGCCGGTACCCCATTGACGATAATAATTATTTGTTTTATAATATTTATATATATAGTTTTTGGAGGATGAAATGAAGAGATACATAGCAGTATTGCTTGTTTTCATTATGATTTTGTCTGCCTTTGCGGGTTGCGGCACAAAGAAGACCGTATCCGACGATAAGGTGATTAAAATAGGAGTTTTTGAGCCTACTTCCGGCTATTCTGCCTCCGGCGGTAAAAAGGAAGCTCTGGGCATTGCATATGCAAACCACCTCACACCTACAGTTGATATAATGGGTGAAACCTATAAGATAGAGCTTGAGTATGCAGATAACGCCTCCGATCCCGAGACGGCTCTTGAAGCAGCCGATAAGCTTATCAAATCCGATATTTCCCTGGCAATAGGCTCTTACGGCTCTAACGTTTCTATAGCGGCTTCGGATAAGTTCCAAAGCGCAGGTATACCCATAATCGGTGCATCCTGTACCAATATCTACGTTACAATGGGTAACGACCACTATTTCAGAATCTGTTATGAGGATCCCTTCCAGGCTACCACTCTTGCAAGCTTTGCTTCAGAAAAATTCGGTGCAAAGAAGGCATATCTCTTGGGTGAAGCTGGTAACGAATACGACCAGGGTCTTATCGTTTACTTCGAGCAGGAGTTCATCGCAAGAGGCGGTCAGGTAATCAAGGATTCCTTCCCTGAGCACAACTCGGATTTCACTGCTTATCTCGAAAAAGCCCGTGAAAACGACGCTGACGTGATCTTTATTCCCGTTTCTATCGCATATGCTACTCAGATCATTGAACAGGCTTCGAGCCTCGGCATCGATATTCCCGTATTAGGCTCAGATACGCTTGACGACAACAAGCTGCTTGATGCCGTTAAGGGTACCGATATTCAGCTCTACGTTTCCTCTCATTATCACGAGGGCGGCAACGAAGGCTTTGAAAAGAAATTCAAGAAGTATATCAACAAGAACAACGAATGTCTTGAGCTTAACGGTGGAAACGATACCATTTCCGCAGTAAGCGTGCTCGGATTCGATGCTTATAACGTTGCTGTTGAAGCTATCAAGAAAGCTAACTCTGCAGACCCTGCGGCTATTCGCCTTGCACTATCCAATATCGAATATGAAGGTGTCAGCGGTGATATCGTATTTGACAGCGTAGATGGCGACGCAAACCGTTCAACCGCATATATCATCAAGGCAGACCCCGAATCGGTTGCATGGAATCTTGAAAAATTACAGGAAATTAATTAAAGGCTCTCGTTGAGAGCCTTTAATTTTTTTATAATTCACTTAATCTCATACCGTCGCGAGGTATAAACTGTCTCCAGTATTCCACTGTCTCGCGAAGCCTTGAAAGAGCGGCACGGTTGATATCGGCAGTACCCGTAAAGGGTTCAAGGGTAAGCATAATTTCATCACACTTATCAGGCATATCAGCATCATCTGATGCTGCATATGCTTTTTTCAATGCTTCGATTACCTTTTCACCCTTAATTATTCCCTTTTCGTTACATTCCTTGGTAAAGGGCTGATGTCCGGATGATGTTCCGTTAGTCTGCTGAAGATGTACTATAGGAGAGTACCCACCAAGCTTTTCGAGCCACTCGTAAGGATCTCCGTCCTTATAGGGAGCAAACATATATTCATGAGCATCCATCTCAGCTTCAATGGCATCAAGGACCTCGTCGGTCATCTCGGTTGCATTTTCAAAGATATCAAACGCTTTGACGGTACCGAGCCAAAGTGTAGAAAGCTTATCGCCGTCAAGCCACTTTTTATGTGCCTCGGCTATCTCTTCTCTTGAGAGTCTGAGGAACTTACGCTGCCCACTCTGATGACCTACGTCGATCGTAATATAGAAAGGTGCATTGCTGCGCTTATAGATCTCGCTCATTATTTCATATGCACCGTCCACGGTCCATGGTATCTGATGAGGAGAATACATCTGCTCAACACCTATAGGACCGCAGTCAACGGACTTGGCGTATGCTGCAAGATCTGCAAGATCGTTTATGAGATTTTCTTTAAACTCAACATAGCGTTCTGCATCCTGAAGAACACTGTCGGAAAAGGCATGGCAGAAGAATCCCAAGCCTGCACCAACAGACTTTGCCTGTTTGACCATAGGCTTGAGCCAATCGTTTAAGAATCTGCTCCTTACGCCTGCATCGGTGTGAGCAAGACCAAGTGTTGCATAGGTACCGTGTCCCGAGTAGAGATTGGCAACCTTGACTCCGGTTTCTTGGGATGCGGTATGCACCTTATCCACCCAGTTCTTCATATACTCGTCACCCATATACAGGGGGTCACATTCGGTATCGGCACTGGCCTCGACGTAATACACACCGAGATCCTTTATGGTGTCCATCCATTCTCGTGGCTCGGTCCAACGCTTGGAGCCGAAGCAGTTATCAATAGCAAGATATATTTTAGGATCCTTCATTTCTATTTCCTTTCAAAAAGCTTCATCGCAAAGTATAGTGCGAAATCCTGATCGTTTGCATAAGCGTCAAAAATTTTTCCGCGTTTTTTACCTATACGGTCGGCGTACAGATATGCACAATAGCCTCTGCCCTCAGGGCTAAAGAGACACAGACAGTTACGGATGTTGTCCTCAGCCATTTTCAGATAGTTTTTAGCCTTGTCTGCTTTACCCATAAGGAAATACGCCCAGCCGGACAAAACGCTCCAGTAATGAGGGAAAGTGTCTCCAAAGGTCTGCTCCTTGCCAAACCAATAGTCATCCCAATGTCTTATAGGTGTTTCGTAGAGATGATAATCGGGAGCAAGAGAATCAAAGCGAACGAGATTTTCGCAGTGTATCTTTGCGTTATCAAGATACACCTCATCTCCTGTCAGCTCATATAGCTGAAGCATGAAGGTAACTGCGGGGGTTACTATGGTCTGTTCGTAGTCTACCTCGTGCTTGGGATACTTACCGCCAAAGGAGATCATATTATCGGTATGCTGCTTTGCATACACATACAGCTTATCCGCAAGGCTTGTCATCTTTGCCTTACGTAACAGTTTTACCGGCTCTGCTATCGAGATTCCGTTAGGATAGAACTTGTCTCCGCCGTTTTCGTAATAATGCTTCATAACGCGGAACATTACCTCAAGGTATTCCCTGTCAGAGGTCAGATTATAAAGCTCGCAGCAGAATACGCATACCCAGGGAGCGTTATAAAGTCTTACCTGAGTAGCATCCTTGCCGATGGTATCATATACCTGTCCGCTTTCCCAATCAGCAAACTCTCTGAAAACGAATTCAGTATACTCCATCAGAGAATTGTAGAACTTAGCATTTTTGTGCTTCTGAAGGTACTTAGAAATAACGATACCCATACCAAGCCTTTCACGGCTGGCGTTATGATCGGCAACCATATTGTTGAAGTACATAGACTCGGTCTCGTTATCGTAAAGCAGATACGCTCCGTCAAGAGCGCTTCCCTTTTTGAAATACTGCTGTTTATTGACAATAAAGTCTATTCTTTTTTCAATAAGCTCATCAAGAGCGGGAGAAACGTAAACAAGGGCGTGAGTCTTGATTCCATTGATCTCTATATCAAATCTGATCTCACCTGCTGTATCGGGGGTATATTCAACAGTAAGAAGGTTACCTCTAACTCTTGCTTCTCCCACAGAAACAGAATATCTTCTTATTCTGTCGTGAGCCTTCGCCTTTATAATAAGCTTTTCGCCGACGAAAACCGTCTGGTGATTCATTGTAACGTCAATGAAGCTTTCATACTCTCTCGCCTTGGCATAGAAATCATCTCTGTCGGAGAACACGAACATTTCGTGGGAAAACTCATAGGTCTCACCGGGTAAAAGGGAGAAGGGTGTGAAATTGAGAGTAAAATCGCCGCGGTCGTTCTTAGCATATGCGGGAGTAGTCTGGGTATATCCGCCAATACTGCCTTTAGTCACGCACATACCGACGTTGAGCTCGCTTGCGCCCATACGAAGCGCCATAACGTACGCAGAGTTCTCGCCGCACCATATATGAGTATTACACCTTTTGGTAAGGCAGGTCTCAGCGTCCTCATAGTTGTCGTTAAAGGGCATATCGATGCCGGTACGGTCCATCGGGAAGAATATCTCGTTTGCACAGATATTGGTAATAGAATATTTTTCGCTGTAACGCTCTGCGTTGCGTCTTTTAACTTCTACCTTGACATAGTGATTTGAATATACAGCATTGCAGCTGTCGCCGTTAATATCTACCGATTCGAGTGTAAGTCCCTCAAAGCGGTTGAACTGTGTCTGGAGCTCGATATAAGGTACACCGAAGGTCTTTTCACCCTCGACCCAGTTCATTTCATATCCGTCACCGCAGATAACGAGAGAGCAAAGTCCGCCGTTATCAGGGGAATAATCAACCTTAAACATAATTATACTATATCTCCCTTGTTGATCTCAAATATCTGTGTTCCTGCAGAACGGGGGGCGATAGTGTATTCGCTAATAACCACGTAGATCTTACCGTCCTTTTCAAGGAAGGAACTGTTGATATCGATATCCTTAAGCGCATCATCCTCTGTGGAATAATACTTATCAGGTGTCTGTTTCATCTGCTCTATAATGAGAGCCTTGACAACATCTATCTTGTCCTCTCCCACAACATCAGCAAGAGAGAGAGCCTTGCCTTCCTTGAGATCATAGTTTATGCAACGGTAAGCTACCTTGGGGGTTACGGCACCTGCAACAGAAGCTGTAATCTTGAGCATGACAGAGATATACCCATCCTTTGCGGTATAGACGTCATATGTAAGCATACGGCTTGTGGCGGCAGCGCCTTCTGCACCTTCGCCGAGGGCCACGTCATGCAGATACTCGTTTTTTACAGTATCAGTATTCATCTGAATAATCCGATTGAACTTATCAACGTTTTCACCGTATAAGGGTGCTACCGCCTTGGGAGCGGTAATATATATCTCGGCAGAGACACCAACGTCAAACTCAGTCTCCTCGGTGAAGATATCGTCCTCGATAGTGATATCAGACTCCTCAACCTCCTGCGTGTCATCAGGAACAGGGGGGAGCTCGATATGGGGCTTACAGCCGCACAAGAGTAAAGTCAAGAGTAATAATGCAACGATAATTATCTTTTTCATATCATTCACCCATTATTTAATAAAATCAAACTCAAAATCGTAAATGCTTACGGTGTCTCCGTCGCAAACACCCTTTTCCTCAAGCTTGTCAATTACTCCACTGTTCTTTAATACTCTCTGGAAATATGAAAGCGATTCTCTGTCGTCGAAGTTTACAGAGCCCATTACCTTATACAGCCAATCTCCTTCAACAACGTAAACGCCGTTAACGTTCGTGATGGTAACGTCATGATCCTTACTATCGTCAAACACCTCGGGCTCCACGTAGGTGGACTCAAACACCTGTGTAGGAGGCAGAAGCTTGAGTCTGTCCCAAACCATATCTACCATCTTATCGATGTTCTCACGGGTGGCTGCCGAAACGTATATAAGCTCCCATCCCATATCCTTGACATAAGATTCAAACTCGGCTATATCAACTATCTCCTCGTCGATCATATCCGACTTGTTGGCAACGATTATCTGAGGACGCTCCGCCAGTGCCTCGCTGTAGTTTACAAGCTCATTGTTTATAAGCTCGATGTCGTCTATGGGGTCGTTGAGATTCTGACCCGAGATATCAACTACGTGAAGAAGAAGTCTGCAGCGCTCAACGTGACGAAGGAACTCGTGACCGAGACCTGCACCCTCGCTTGCGCCCTCTATAAGACCGGGAATATCAGCGGCAATAAAGCCGTCGGTGTCTCTTACCTTTACCACACCGAGGTTAGGAGAAAGAGTAGTAAAGTTATAGTTACCTATCTTGGGTCTGGATGCGCTGATAACAGAAAGGATAGAGGACTTGCCAACGTTAGGCAGACCGATAAGTCCAACGTCTGCTATCATCTTAAGCTCAAGAGCGAGCTCCTTTTCTTCACCCTTGATACCGCTCTTGGCAAATCTGGGGATCTGTCTTGTAGGTGTGGCAAAGTGCTTGTTACCCCAGCCGCCGCGACCTCCCTTGAGAACACGGAACTCGTCGCAATCAGACATATCCTTGATTATCGCACCGGTCTCGGCATCCTTGATAAGTGTTCCTCTGGGAACAAGTAGGGTAAGATCCTCACCGTTTGCTCCGTGCCACTTTGATGCCTTACCGTCACCGCCGTTCTGGGCAACGAACTTTCTTCTGTATTTATAGTAGAGGAGTGTTGTTGCACCCTCGTCTACCTTGAATATAATACTGCCTCCGTTGCCGCCGTCACCGCCGTCGGGACCGCCCTTGGCAACGTACTTCTCACGGTGGAAGGAAACGCATCCGTTTCCGCCGTCACCTGCCTTACAAAATATCTTAACTCTGTCAAATAACATCTATTTCACCATCCTCATAAAGGTTTCTTCATCAATAATTTCGACACCAAGGTCCTGAGCCTTGGTAAGCTTACTACCTGCCTCTGCTCCTGCGAGGACGTAGGTCGTCTTCTTGGATACGCTTCCCGACACCTTACCGCCGTTGGCTGTTATTATATCAGCCGCCTCGTTTCTGGTCATGGTAGGAAGTGTTCCCGTCAGCACAAAGGTCATACCCTCAAAGCGGTTGCTGAGGTTTGTCTGACCCTCATAGGTAGTTACAACGCCCGCAGATTTGAGCTTGTCTATAAGCTCTCTTGACTTTACGTCACCGAAATACCTGACAATATGTGTTGCGGATATCTCACCCATATCATCTATCTCGGTAAGCTTGTCTACCGTCAGGTCATAGAACATATCAATATCGGGGTATACCTTAACGATATTTTTCGCCGTCTTCTCTCCGACCTGTCTTATACCAAGAGCATAGAGCAGGCTGTCAAGCCCTCTTGTCTTTGACGCTTCTATAGCGGAGATAAGGTTAGCCGCGGACTTTTCACCCATACGGTCAAGGCTTGCTACATCCTCGGCCTTGAGATAATATATATCCGCCGCATCGCGGATAAGCTCTTTATCGTAAAGTGCTTCTATTACCGAGGGACCCATACCGTCGATATTCATTGCATCTCTTGATGCAAAGTGTATTATACTTCTCAGTGCCTGAGCGGGACACTGGATATTGGTACAGCGATAAGCTGCCTCACCCTCGATTCTTTCGATCTTCTCACCGCAGGAGGGACAACTCTCGGGAAAATGGAATTCTTTGATATCCTCGGGTCTGTTTTTAAGGTTAACTGAAACTATCTCAGGAATGATATCTCCCGCCTTCTGGACGATGACTCTGTCGCCGATATGGATATCTCTTTCGCGGATAAAATCAAGATTGTGAAGGGTTGCCTTCGACACCGTAGAACCTGCAATAAACACGGGCTCAAGGATAGCAAGGGGTGTCAGTACACCTGTTCTGCCCACCTGAATTGCGATATCAAGAAGGGTGGTTTCCTTCTGCTCGGGAGGAAATTTATAGGCAGCAGCCCATTTGGGAGTATTGGTGTTTTCACCCACCTCAACTCGTCTTTGCAAATTATTCATTTTGATAACAACGCCGTCGATATCAAAGGAAAGCTCAGGTCGTGCCTCTCCGTAAGAGGTCACTATAGAAATGATCTCGCTTACACTGTGGGCTATCTCGGAATGAACCGTGGTAAAGCCCTGTTCTTTAAGAAAATCCATTGAATCACTGTGTGTTTCAAAGCTCTTTTCACAGAATTCAAGATTGAACACGAATATGTCAAGACCACGTGAAGCGGTAACCTTGGCATCAAGCTGACGAAGTGATCCTGCTGCAGCATTTCGGGGATTGGCAAAGAGGCTTTCCCCCTTTGCTTCTCTGTGAGCGTTAAGCGTTATAAAGCTATCACGGGGCATATACACCTCACCGCGGACGATAAGTCTTCCCTTATACGGGATAGTGTGGGGTATATTCTTTACGGTCAATATGTTTTCGGTAACGTTCTCGCCCTCAACACCGTTACCTCTTGTAGCACCCAGAACAAGTCTGCCGTCCTCGTAGGTCAAAACAACTGTCAGACCGTCTATCTTATACTCAACCGAATACTCGTCGTTTTTATCTATCTTTGAAATAAAATCGCTTAATTCATCATACGAGAATACGTCCTGAAGACTACCCATCTGTCCGACGTGAGTAACCTTGGCAAACTTTTCAAGAGCCGTACCGCCTACTTTAAGGGTAGGAGAATCGGCAGTCTTGTACTCGGGATATTTCTCCTCAAGCTCCTGCAATCTGCGGTACATCATATCGTACACGTAGTCGGTTATTTCAGGGGTATCCTGCTCGTAATAGAGTCGTGAATGATATTTGATTTTTTCTCTTAACTCTTCAATTTGCTTAAGTATTGCGTCCATATACACTGCTCCCGATTTTATCACTATATTATATCATATATTCTGCACAAATTCAAGTAAAAATAGCGATAAGCTTTCACTTATCGCTATAATTTAAAGAATAATACATATTAATCCGCCGCTGCCCTCGTTAATTATTCGCTCAAGAGTCTCTGAAAGCTTGGTTCTGGCGTCCTCCGGCATATTTTCGAGTTTGGAATTAAGTCCCTCGCTTACAAGCTCGTGCATTGTTTTACCGAATATATTTGATTCCCAGATAGCCCTCGGATCCTCCTCGTATTCACGGAGAAGATATCTTATCAGATCCTCGGATTGCTGTTCTGTTCCTACTACCGGATTTATCTCTGTCTCAATATTTGCCTTGATTATATGTAACGAAGGCGCATTGGCTCTCAGCTTTACACCGTATCCGTTTGCCTGCTTGATTATTTCAGGCTCCTCGAAATTAAGATCGTCTATCTCGGGTGTTACTATGCCGTAGCCTGTTTTCTCAACCTGATCGAGCGCACCCTTGAGTCTTGAATATCGTTTCTTTGCCTCCGAGAGATCCATGATCGTCGTTATAAGAGACTCCTCGTCCATTATATCAAGACCTGTAAGCTCACTCATTATTCGGTAATAGAGCTCGTTTTCAAGATCGATGGAAAGAAGAGCACTCCCCTTTCCGAGATCTATCTTATCTACGTTTACCTTACAGATATAATCGTTATCCGTTAGCCTTTCAAAACAAGGCCTTATATCACCTGTTTTAGCAACTCCGAGAGCTGCCTCTCTCAAGGACTCGTTGATGCTCGATACCACCCAATGCTCATCCTCAAGCGCCATAAGCCAACGCGGAAGATCAAGAGATATCTCGGTAACTGGAAACTCAAGCAGGATCATTGACATGATCCCCCGTATATCCTCGGCGTCAAGTCTCATACAGTCGACCAGAGCAACGGGAGCGTTATACTTTTTCTCAAGACTGTGGGCAAGATCAATAGTTGCCTGCGCCTCAGGGGTAGCACTGTTCAGGATTATAGCAAAGGGCTTATTGATATCCTTAAGCTGATTTATAACTTTTTCCTCTGCTTCGATATAATTCTCTCTTGAGATATCGGTTACCGTTCCGTCTGTTGTTATGACCATACCTATGGTAGAATGCTCGGTAATAACTTTTTTTGTTCCTATCTCAGCCGCCTTCGTAAACGGCATAGGCTCAGCCGCCCAGGGTGTGTTGACCATACGCTCGCGGCCGTCCTCGGTATGACCGATTGAATCCGGGACTACGTATCCTACGCAGTCGACCATTTTTACACTTAACTCTACGTTTTCGGCAAGGCTGACATTTATTGCTTCCTCGGGAATAAACTTAGGCTCTGTGGTCATTACGGTCTTGCCGCCTGCGCTTTGAGGCATCTCGTCAACCGCTCTTTCACGAACAAAATCGTTATCTATATTGGGAAGCACAAGGGACTCCATAAACCTTTTGATAAAGGTGGACTTACCTGTACGGACAGGACCCACAACACCTATATAGATATCTCCGTGAGTACGGTTCATTATATCACGGTATATGCTTGTATCTGTCATATTTTCATCCTCATTTCAAAATTCTTTTCAATGAATAATATGACAGCTTATATTGATTTATTCCGATGTATCAGGAGTTTCGCAATCGATGATATAGTCCGCAACTATATAGCGCTCAACCATATCGTCATAATCTATCCAACCCATATCACAGAGACTGCGTGCGACGTTCTCGTCAATGTCCGCCATACTTCCCTTTTTGATAAGTGTAATTTTATATGCCTTTGTACGTGCGGGATAGCTCTCCTCGACACCGTCATGCCATACGCTAATAAGATCTCCGTCTTCGTATTTATCTATATTCTTGATACCGTCAACGTTCAATATGATAGGTGAGCCATCAGCGATAAGCATAAAGGTTCCGTTGTTACAGAGAAGCACACGTCCCTGTGTCAACGAAAGACTATATCCCTCCTTCATCGTGCAACCGCACAAAAGAAATATCAAGCACAATGCAATAATTATTATTCGCTTCATACAACACCTCCTATACTTATACTACCGTATATACGCATCAAGTAACAAAAGTCCGACAAAAAAGTCGGACTTTTGAATATTTAAGCCTGATTATCAACGTAAAGTACGCGAACCTCGTCCTCTTCCTTTACGGGATTATCTCTTTCTGCAAGGAACTTAGAAGCAACCTGAGGGAAAAGTGCATAGCTGAGTACGTCCTCTGCGGATTTAGCGATATCCTTTGCCTCCTCGCAGTACTTTTCAAGCTCGGGCTCAATAAGGTCGGCAGGACGGCAGGTAATTACCTGATCGTCACCGATAGCCTTACGGCGTACCTCTTCGTTCACCTCACCGGGAACCTGTCCGTACTCACCGCGAAGAATACCCTTGGATTCCTTGGGAACCATCTTATATCTTTCACCTGCAAGAACGTTCATAACTGCCTGGGTACCAACGATCTGGCTGGTAGGTGTTACAAGGGGAGGATAACCGAAATCCTTACGTACTCTCGGAATCTCCTCAAGAACCTCGTAATACTTATCCTCTGCGTTAGCCTGCTTGAGCTGAGAAAGCAGATTTGAAAGCATACCGCCGGGAACCTGATACAGAAGTGTATTGGTATCAACGTTAAGCACCTTGGGGTCAAGGATGCCTTCAGCTTTAAGCTTATTTGCAACACCTCTGAAATGAACAGCCGCGTCACTGAGCTTGCCGAGGTCGAGACCCGTATCACGGTCAGTGCCCTTAAGGGTAGCGACAAGAGCCTCTGTAGAGGGCTGAGCAGTACCGTTGGCAAGAGGAGAAAGTGCTGTATCTACGATATCAACACCCGCCTGAGCTGCCATAAGGTTGGTCATGTCACCTGTGCCGGTGGTATTGTGAGTATGAAGATGAATCGGAACGTTGACTGCTGCCTTAAGCTTTTTAACAAGCTGGTAAGCGTTCATGGGAAGAAGCAGGTTAGCCATATCCTTGATACAGATAACGTCTGCACCCATCTGCTCCATAGTCTTTGCAAGCTTTACAAAATACTCATCACTGTGTACGGGGCTGGTAGTGTAGCTGATAGCAGCCTCACATATACCGCCGTACTTCTTGATAGACTTCATAGCCTGCTCGAGGTTACGGACATCGTTGAGTGCATCGAATACACGAACAACGTCGATACCGTTTTCTATAGACTTTTTGCAGAAGGCGTCAACAACGTCGTCTGCATAGTGTTTGTAGCCGAGGATGTTCTGTCCGCGGAAAAGCATCTGAAGCTTGGTCTTGGGAAGAGCTGCCTTAAGCTTGCGGAGTCTGTCCCAGGGATCTTCCTTTAAGAATCTCATACAAGCATCAAAGGTAGCACCGCCCCAGCACTCAAGAGACCAATAACCGATGGAGTCAAGGATCTCGCATGCGGGAAGCATATCCTCTATTCTCATACGTGTTGCCGCCTGAGACTGGTGGGCATCACGAAGAATGGTATCTGTAATATATAACTTATTTGCCATTTAATATTTCTCCTGAAAATTAAGCGAACAAGGCGATAAGTACGCCTGCAGCAATTGCGGAACCGATAACACCTGCAACATTGGGACCCATAGCGTGCATAAGCAGAAAGTTTGAGGGATTCTCCTTCTGACCTACTACCTGAGATACACGTGCTGCCATAGGAACGGCAGATACACCTGCAGAACCGATAAGGGGATTGATCTTCTTACCCTTGGGCAGAAAGAGATTCATGAGCTTTGCAAGAAGAACACCGCCAGCAGTACCGAATGCAAATGCAGTTACGCCCATAGCAACGATACCGAGGGTCTTACCTGTAAGGAATGTATCTGCAGTAGCGGTAGCACCTACAGAAACACCGAGGAAAATGGTAACGATGTTCATAAGCTCGTTCTGAACGGTCTTAGAAAGACGCTCAACCACACCGGACTCTCTCATAAGGTTACCGAGCATAAGACATCCTACAAGGGGCGCTGCAGAGGGCACGAGGAGAGAAACGAAGATAACAACAACAAAGGGGAAAATGATCTTCTGTGTCTTTGAAACAGGGCGAAGCTCTGTCATGGTGATCTGTCTTTCCTTCTTTGTGGTAAGAAGCTTCATGATCGGAGGCTGAATTACGGGAACAAGTGCCATATAGGAATAAGCCGCAACCGCAATCGGACCGAGCAATTCAGGCGCAAGCTTAGATGTTACAAATATAGCTGTAGGACCGTCAGCACCACCGATAATACCTATAGATGCTGCCTGAGGCGCAGTGAAGCTAATAAAAGGTAATACGTTATCAATTGACAAAGCACCGATATAAGCAAGGAATATACCAAGCTGGGCTGCAGCGCCGAGAAGCAAGCTCTTAGGATTGGCGATCAGGGGACCGAAGTCTGTCATAGCACCGACACCGATGAAGATAAGACAAGGATAGATACCTGCTTTTACACCGATATACAGAATATCAAGCAATCCGCCATCGTGCATGATGGTACCAAAGCCTATTTCACCCGCTACAAAAGCATCCCAAAGCTCGGGATGATACATACCTGAGCCGGGTATGTTGGTCATAAGCATACCGAACGCGATAGGAAGAAGCAAGAGGGGCTCGAACTTCTTGACTATAGCAAGATACATCAGAGCAAGGGAAACCACAATCATGATAAGGCATTTCCAGTTATCAGCGATCATCGAGAACCCTGTCTGATTTAAAAAATTGATAATAGCGTCAAACATTTAGAATCCTCCGATTAGCCAATGGTACAAAGAACTGCACCTGACTCAACAGATGCGCCCTGTGCAACTGTTACAGACGTAACCTTACCGTCGCAGGGTCCCATGATCTCGTTCTCCATCTTCATTGCCTCAAGTACCATAAGAACATCGCCCTTCTTTACAGCAGCGCCGTTGGATACGTTAACCTTAAGGATAGTACCGGGCATAGGACTCTTAACAGTCTCGCCGTCTGCGGGAGCTGCAGCGGGAGCCTCTGCTTTAGGAGCAGCTTTGGGAGCGGGAGCAGCCTTTGCAGCAGATGCATCGATCTCTTCAACTGTAATATCGTATTCGTTACCGTTAACATTAACTCTGAATCTTCTCATTGTTGTTACCTCACTTAATTAACTTTCTTGATTGATGTAATTCTGATACCCGAAACATCACGTCCCATAGTCTCAGCAATAGCGGCAGAAACAGCAGCAACCGTTTCCTCGTCCATTTTTTCCTCTGCTGCGGGAGCAGCAACTGCAGGCTTATTTGTATTCTTTGGTTTGATATTGCTGAATATCACATTCATAATACTTAAAAGAATAACGAGACATATAAGTCCTGCAAAAACCGTTCCCATACCAAGACCTGCAACAACAGCCATATTGGGCTCTGTCGCTGCGGCAAGAACGGTAAATATTCCTCCTGTCATAGAGTACCTCCATGTAACTTAAAATCAAAATATATTATGCTTTGATATTATATTTTTAATCAACCTAATTATAAATTAAGTTCTGTGCAAATTCAAGTAGATAGTGTGAATTTTCCTAAATGTTCACACCATCAGACTTTTAAAGGTTGACGATATCTTCCTCTGTTACCAGCTTAACTCCGTTTGCCTCAAGAAGGGCTGTTGCAGCATCGTTGTCAGCAACACGGAATACGACATATGCGTACTGCTTTGACTCGGTAATAAATGCATACATATATTCAATATTTACGTCGCTATCGGTAAGAAGTCTTACTACATTAGCAAGACTGCCTGCCTTATCAGCGACAGCAACACCGATAACGTCTGTTATAGAAACGATACAGTTGGCCTGCTTAAGTGCTTCCTCAGCCTTGTGATGATCACTTACAATAAGTCGAAGAATGCCAAAATCCTGTGTGTCTGCGATAGACATTGCACGGATATCTACCTGTGCGTGGGAAAGAGTCTCGAAGATCTCAACAAGACTTCCCTTCTTGTTTTCAACGAAAATTGATAACTGCTTGATTGCCATAGTATGATCCTCCTTATTTTCTTTTATCTATTACTCTTTTTGCTTTACCCTCCGAACGGGCAATGGAATCGGGTGCTACAAGGGTAACCTTCACGGCTACACCGAGAAGCGATTTGATCTCCTCACGGAGCTCTCTTTCCATCGTGTTGATACGAGTTACCACGTCAGAGAACTTGTCGGGGGTCATTTCTACAAGAACCTCGATGGTATCAAGATTCTCGATACGGTCGACGATTATCTGATAGTTGGGGCTATAGCCCATTCTGAGAAGGACGGTCTCGATCTGTGAGGGGAATACGTTAACACCTCTGATGATAAGCATATCGTCTGTACGGCCCATAGGCTTGGACATACGGACAAAGGTTCTGCCGCATCCGCACTTTTCGTGGGTTACAACACCGATATCCTTGGTTCTGAAACGAAGAAGGGGGAAAGCCTCCTTGGAAATACAGGAGAATACTATCTCTCCCTGCTCTCCGTCAGGTACGGGCTCCCATGTTTCGGGGTTAAGTATCTCGATTATAAAGTGGTCCTCGTTTACGTGCATACCCTTCTGCTCAGAGCATTCGTACGCTACACCGGGACCCATGATCTCGGTAAGACCGTAGATATCATATGCCTTGATACCGAGCATATCCTCTATCTGCGCTCTCATTTCCTCGGTCCAGGGCTCTGCACCAAAGATACCTGCCTTTAAGCTGATATCATCCTTGGTCAATCCCATCTTCTGAAGAGTCTCGGCAATATACATTGCATAAGAGGGTGTACAGCAAAGAACTGTTGAACCGAAATCCTGAAGAATGGTTATCTGTCTCTGC
>JAZRQH010000165.1:0-2242 GCA_045649645.1 Eubacteriales bacterium | reverse complement strand
GTATTATATCACTGTTAAATGTAGTTGTCAATCAAATTAGTTGACAGAGGAGCGTATACTGCCGAAATATTCCTCTACGTATTTTGCTGCGGCTTGATTTTCGGCATTGTCAAGCTTGGGATCAAGGCTCAAAACCTCACCTGCATAACCGAACGCTGCCTCAAGGTCGGCTGTATTGTCGCAGAGGGATACTGCCTTAAAGGCAACTCCGCCGTGCTGACGGGTGTTACCGCTCTTGTCGGGGAGAAAATCACCGGGACCGCGTATGGCAAGATCCTTTTTAGCTATCTCAAGACCGTCGTTTGTCTCGGTCATAGCCGAAAGTCTGCTCTGCGCCTCTCCGCCCTTAGAGTCGGAGACCAGTATACACCAGGATTTGTGCTGACCTCTGCCTACACGTCCCCTTAACTGATGAAGCTGAGAAAGACCGAAGCGCTCGGCATTTTCTACTATCATAAGGGTAGCGTTGGGTACGTTTACACCTACCTCAATGACCGTGGTGGATACAAGCACGTCTATGTTTCCTTCCGAAAAGGCGGACATTACCTTATCCTTTTCCGCTGCCTTCATCTTGCCGTGCATAAGAGCTACACGTACCGAGGGCAGAGTCTTCTGCAGAGTATCGGCATATTCGGTGGCGTTCTTGAGCTTGGGCTTGTTGTCCCCAGGTCGGTAGTCAAAGCCTACAAGACCTTCGTCCTCATCACCTTCGATTGCGGGACATACGATATAGACCTGACGTCCTTCTTCTACCTGCTTTTCTATAAAGCCGTTCATACGCGCCCTGTAGCTTTCGTCCACCACAAAGGTGGAGACCTTTTTTCTGCCGGGAGGCATCTCGTCTATATATGACAGGGACAGGTCGCCGTACATAATAAGGGCAAGGGTACGGGGGATAGGCGTTGCGCTCATAACAAGTATATGTCCGCCCTTGGTCTTATCCCCAAGAGCCGAGCGCTGCATTACGCCGAAGCGGTGCTGCTCGTCCGTAACGATCAGTCCTGCATTTTTGAACTCAACGTCACCCGTCAAGAGTGCGTGAGTACCGATAACACAGTCGATACTGCCCTCAGCCAGACCTTTTTTGATGATCTTCTTTTTGGCGGCGGGAGTTGAGCCGCAGAGCAGCTCGCAGCGGATATCCAGTTTTGCAAAAATAACACCAAGATCGTTATAATGCTGTGTGGCAAGGATCTCTGTAGGTGCCATTAATGCTGCCTGATAACCGTTTGACACCGCCATATACATGGCAGCAGCCGCACACATGGTCTTACCGCTTCCCACGTCTCCGCAGACAAGACGGGACATTCCGATAGCCCTTTTGTCGGTCATATCCGCTTCTATCTCACCTATGACCCTGTGCTGGGCGCCCGTAGGCGAAAAAGGGAAAACAGAATAGAATCTGTCCATATCCGAGGCCGAAAATACGGGCGCATTCCCGTCCTTTGCTTTTTTCTTTGAAAGAGATATGGCAAGGGCAAAGATATACAGCTCCTCCCATACAAAGCGCTTTCTTGCCTTTTCCATAAGCTCGTAGCTCATGGGGTTGTGTATGGTGTTAAGTGCCCAAGAGAGGGCGGGCAGATGATTTTCTTTAACTAATTTTTCGGGCAGGATATCCTCTATCTGTGCTTCGTTCAGCATGGCGAGAGCAGAGGAGATTATCTTACCCATATAATTTTGGCTCAGGTTGCCCGAAAGGGGATAAACGGGGAAAAACTCGGGCAGAGCTATTCCCTCGGTATAGGGCTCAAATGCGGGAGACGCCATGCTGACAGCCTTGCCCTTGCGCTGTATCTTTCCGTAGAAACGGAAGGTTGCGCCTACGGTGAAAATTTTTGAAACGTAATTTTGATTAAAAAACGTGATATTACACTTTCCCGTACCGTCAAAGGCAGAGAATTTGGTCATAGTCATACGACCCTTGAGCATTGCGGTGTGAGGCTGACTTGCCACCGTCATGATAAGGGATGCGGTCTCGCCGTCCTCAACCTCGGCAACGAAACGGACGTTGCCTCGATGCTGATATGCACGGGGAAAATGATAGAGCAGATCGCGGATAGTATATATGCCCATATTTGCAAGAGTTTCGGCACGCTTTTCGCCCACTCCGTTTAAATATCTTACAGATGTATCAAAGTTTACACTGCCCATAAATTGTCCGTCTCCTTTCCGAATAAAAATTCTTTTTTATCTCAAAATAAATCTGAGGTGATAATATGATGTGTATTAAGGATATGAT
>JAZRQH010000164.1:0-6676 GCA_045649645.1 Eubacteriales bacterium | reverse complement strand
TTTTCTTCACTCCCGAGATGGCCCACGAGTATATAAAGCGTGCAAGCGATACTTGCATACATGAACTGTCAGCGCTCAAGGGTGAGGTGGAGCATATAAACGAATTTGACTATTCTTGGATAAGATTTTTTAAGTAATAATAAACGGTAAATGATATGAACGAAAAAGAAAGAAAAGCTCTCATAGATTCATATATCGGAAAAACTGTTGATATAAAGATCGACCGTCCGATTGGGTATATACATCACGGCAATGTCTATCCCGTAAACTACGGTTATATACCCGGAGTAACCGGCGGTGACGGCGAGGAGCTGGACGTTTATCTTTTGGGAGTAGATGAGCCTGTGTCTGAATATACAGCTAAGGTCATAGGTGCTATATACAGAGCAGATGACGGCGAGGATAAGCTTGTCTGCGCGCCCGAAGGAACGATCCTCGATCAGGCGCAGATAACAGAGCAGGTAGAGTTTCAGGAGAGGTATTTTACAACATCTATAGAAGCGCTGTATCAGAAATCATGCGGTGCTGTGGTCTATAGACGTACGGGGGACGAGATAGAATATCTCTGCCTGTTTCAGCGCAGGTCCGGGAGATTCAGCTTCCCGAAGGGTCACGCGGAGGCATATGAAACCGAGCTACAGACTGCTGTAAGGGAGATAAAAGAAGAAATAGGCATCTGTGCTGAATTTGATCCCGGTTTCAGAGAAGAAGCACACTACAGCTTTGATGTGATCAAGCAGAAAACGGTAGTTTTGTTCCTTGCTGAGCACAACGGTGCGTTGAATGTCAACAGCGGCGAGATTGCCGAGTATGTCTGGGCTGATATAGAAACGGCAAAAAAGCTTATGCCCGAGTGGTACATAGAAACCCTTGAAAAAGCACAGCGGTATATCAAAGGATAGGGAAGAGCGATGTATAATTATTTAAAAGATCTCCTGTCGGATAAAAAGGACGGAGAGATATTTACATGTTTTGGAATATGGCATTTTATATTTATTGCTGTATTTGTGATCCTTGCAGCGGCGGTATGGATTTATCTTAAAAACAAAGGCTCTGAAAAGCGTAAAAGCTTTATCGACCGTTTTGTTTGTATACCTTTTATTCTCTACATAGCAGACTTTTTTCTGATGCCGTTTGCTTATGGAGAGATAGATATTGAGAAGCTGCCCTTTCATATCTGCACCGTTACCTGTGTTCTCTGTTTTATGAGCAGATACAACAAGCTCTTGGGTAGATTTAAGCTTCAATTTGCCACCTTGGGATTTATTTCAAATTTAGTATATCTCATATACCCAGCAGGGGTCATGTGGTACGGGGTGTCGCCTGTTTCCTACCGCGTTATACAGACCCTTTCCTTCCACGGTTTTATGATGATATACGGATTTTTGGTGCTTTGTTATGAAAGCGAGAGCTTTAGATTCAAGCATTTTTATAAGGATATTTGTGTTATCGCTTCGGTAACTCTTTGGGCGATGCTGGGTAATTTCTTATATAACGGTGAAAGAGTTTATAACTGGTTCTTTGTTGTAAGAGATCCCTTTTATATCCTTGATGCGGATATTGCCCCTTTTGTGATGCCGATAGTAAATATAGCGGTCTTTACGTTAGTTGAGGCGATAGTTTATTATATATTCGGCTGTATGAAAATAAAGAGCGCAAAATGATTATGCACAATATACAGTAAAAGACGCTTTGTTTTGTCAAACTTTGGGACGGCAATTCTTAATAAGGTAATAATTGCGTGATATAATACCCCTATCAAGCTTAAGGAGTTATTATTCAGATGTTATCTTATATACTCAGCCTTGCAGGTCTCGGGGCTATGATCACAGCATCCCTTATCAAGGGCAAAAACATGAAGACCATATTGCTCTTTGTCTTTTTGGGCAATATATTTGTGGCGACCAGCTATCTTCTTTCCGGCGGCATCAACGGCGCGGTGTCCTGCTACATAGGCGGCGCACAGACCCTTATCAATTATTTTTATGACCGTAACAAAAAGCCTCTGCCCAAGTGGCTTATCGCAGTATACGCCGTAGCCTTTGTAGTGCTCAATCTTATAACGGGCTTCTCATGGCTCTGCGTTCTTGCAATCATTGCATCCCTTACCTTTATACTTTGTATCGGTCAGAAGGTGGGCTCCAAGTACCGCTTCTGGACCTTAGTAAATATGGGTCTTTGGTGTCTGTACGATGTGCTGTCAGGCTCCTTCGGAGTTCTCTTCACCCACGGAACACAGCTCGTATTTGCCCTTATAGGTATGGTAATTCACGACAGAAACAATAAGAAATAAGGTGTAGCGTAGGCTACACCTTATTTAGTTGACAATTTATATTACCTAATGTATAATGTGATTGAGGTGATGGATATGAAAATGCGAAGTATAAGAGGTATACTCTATGCCTTCGTGCATTTTTCTGTTGAGGTCGCCTGTTTTTACTTCATCTTTAACAGATTCGGTGCGGATCAGTACTGGGTGCTCTTTGCCCTTTTGTACGACTGCCTTGCCTTTGTTCCGCAAGGCGTATTCGGGGTGCTGCAGGACCGTTATCCGAAGCTTGCTTTCGGCAGCTGCGGAGCTCTTATGGTCATAACCGCTCTCGTATTGCCATTTGATATCATAGCCTTTGTTTTGCTCAGCCTCGGCAACGCTCTTGTACATATAAGCGGAGCAAAATATACCCTGTGCGACGCAGAGGGTAAGCTTGCCCCAAGCGGAATTTTTGTAGGCGGAGGCTCCTTTGGCGTTATCATAGGACAGCTCTTGTCAAAAACAGAGCTTGTAATAATTCCCTTGGTGCTTATGGCTCTGTCGGTTATCATAATATTACTTGTCCGCTTTCGCCTGCCCGTATCGGATAAGGCAGAGGGCTTTGATATAGCGGATGAAAATATGCCGATATGGATTTTTATCCTTCTTATGTTTGCGGCCGTTGCGGTAAGGGCGTATATAGGCTATGCAATACCTATCGGATGGAGGAGTACCGCCCTTGATTCGGTCATACTTTTCTTTGTTATGGGCATCGGCAAGATGCTTGGCGGCATAGTCTCTGACCTTATAGGGGCAAAACGTACTGCCATATACAGCCTTGTGCTTTCATTGCCCTTTATGCTTTTCGGAAATTCAAATATGCTTATATCGGTCATCGGCGTAGGTTTCTTCAGTATGACTATGGCGATAACCCTTGGCGGACTTGTGTCAAGGCTTCCCGACCAGCCGGGAGCTTGCTTTGGTATAACCACAGTAGGACTTTTTGTTGGAACTGCGCCTGCATTCTTTATTCTTCCCAAAACACTTTTAGCAAATCAGGTGACCGTTACGGTGCTGACCTTTGCTGTGATAATAATATTTATTTTCGGTCTGAAAGGAGACAGAAAAGATGTTAAATAATATTCTTATGGATGTTGTAGCTGAGCCCAATGCAGGTCGTATCTTTACGGGTGCGGCAGGTGTGCTTACAGCCGTTGTTGTGGTAGCTGTTATTGCTGCAGCAGTTGCGATAATCATCCGCGCGGTAAATAAAAAGAAGAAGGATAACAAGGACGAATAATGTTTGTTCCCCTTCTTTGGGCGCTTGGCTTTACTCTTCTTGCCGAGGGTATAGTCATCTGCGGCTTTGAACCGTGGAAAAGATGGCTTCTTGCAAGTATAATATGTAATATTATAACTAACCCCTTGATAAACTTAATACTTTATCCTCTATACGGACATAGTCTATATGCCCTTGCTTTTCTGTTGCTTGAGGTGGGGGTAGTCATAGCCGAGGCGCTTATATATAAAGGAATAATAAAATGTAAAATGAGGAAATGCATACTTGCTTCCCTTATAGCAAACACCCTTTCCTGTATCGGCGGAATAATAATTTTTAATATATAATAAATTGCGTTGCGGCGGCTTGCCGCTTTTAAGGAGAAATATAAATGGCGATCATCACAATAGTAGGCTCGGGAATGATGGGCTCTGCCCTTGCGTTCCCCGCAAGAGAAAACGGACACGAGGTGCGTCTTGTAGGTACACATCTTGACAGAGATATCATTGATAACTGTCTTAAGTGTAACAGACATACCAAGTTTACCCGCGATTTTCCCGAGGGAGTAAGGTTCTATCATATAGAGAGCTTAAAGGAAGCTCTTTGCGGTGCTGATATGGTTATCGGCGGTGTTTCCAGCTTCGGTGTAGAGTGGTTCGGCGACCACGTGCTTCCCGAGATACCGGAGGGCACTCCCGTACTTACCGTTACCAAGGGCCTTATGGATACCGAGGACGGAAAACTCCTTACCTATCCCGACCTCTGGAAGGAAAAACTCGATAAAATGGGCAAGAAGCTTTCCATGAACGCGGTAGGCGGACCCTGTACAAGCTACGAGCTTGTTGCTCACGACCAGACCCATGTTTCCTTCTGCGGTGACGATATCGAGGTGCTTGAGAAGCTCCTCTCCTATATGCAGACCGACTATTATCACGTAAGCATCACCACCGACGTTGTGGGAATAGAGTCTGCGGTGGCTCTCAAAAACGGCTATGCTCTGGCGGTTGCTCTCACTATCGGCGTCAATCAGAGAGTATACGAGGATGACACCCTCCACTTTAACTCTCAGGCGGCTGTCTTCGGTCAGGCGACTAAGGAGATGGACAAGCTGCTCCGATTCCAGAATGCATACAGCCTTGAAAATCTCTGCGTAGGCGTAGGCGACCTTTACGTTACCGTATACGGCGGACGTACCCGTCTTGTGGGTATTCTTCTTGGTAAGGGCATGAACATCGACGAAGCCAAGGCAGAGCTTAACGGAGTTACCCTTGAATCCCTTGTAGTTTCCGAAAGAGTGGCAAGAGCCATCCGTGTAAATATAGAAAAGGGAATACTTAAAGCAGAGGATTTCCCCCTGCTTCTCCACGTTGACGATATAGTCTCCTCCAAAAAGGAAGTAAATATTCCTTGGAATGAGTTTACCTATACGGAAATGTAAAAAACAGATGCTTAATGCATCTGTTTTTTATGTATAGGAAATTCTTCATTCTGTGTGATTTGGAAAATTAAGCTGACGAGCGTAGTTTTGGAGTTGCGACTCGCCGTTGTTTTGTGCTAATTAATATTAATAGAGTGTAGCTTCTGATATTATATCTGTGTAGGATACGCCTAATATAACAAGAAGAACACCGATTATTACAGCCAGTATACCTACGATAAGCAGAGCACACCACTGCGAACGTGCAAAGCTTCTGCGGTTACGGTTGCTGTCATTGAAGCTGAAGATGATGAGAAAAATAAATCCCACTACAGGAATGCTGAAAAGAACGCTGAGCCAGAAATAGCTCCAAGCACCAAGGGGCTTGAACTTTTCGGGCAGATCCTTTTCGGTGATCTCGGCACGAACGGGCTGAGGGTTTACGACCTGCTGAGTATTGCAGTTTGCACATACGCCGGTGGTGGGGTCAAGGGGATTTCCGCAGTTAGAACAAAACATAATTACATCTCCTTTTTTTGATTTGGTAACTACATTATACACTTTAATAGGGTGAATTGTCAATATTCGGTTGACATAAATCGGAAGCGGTAGTAAAATACTTTTGATATTACTTAAAAAGAGGAAATTATGGATTCACTTGTTTTCGCCCTTAACGCCGTCCTGCCTATCGTGCTGACGGTGGCTCTGGGATATATACTTAAAAGAATAGGCTTTATGAACGAGAGCTTTGCAAGGATGGCAAACAAGCTCTGCTTCCGTGTCTTTCTGCCATCAATGCTCTTTCTTAATGTCTATAAGATAGACAATATAGGCAGTATCGAGACAGGGTATATCATATACACGACGGCCGCAGTTCTCATTCTCTTTCTTGCGGCGTTTCCCATAGTTCATATCGCCACAAGGAACAGAAGCTGCAGAGGCGTACTCTGTCAGGCGGCGTTCCGTTCAAACTATGCCCTTATCGGTATTCCCTTAGCCGAGGCTCTTTTTGGTGAAGAGGGAGTAGCTGCGGCATCGGTGCTTTCTGCTGTGGTTATTGTAATGTTCAATATCCTTGCGGTCATATGTCTGTCTGTATACCGTGAGGGTAAACCCAGCTTTAAAAAGATAATACTTGATATACTCAAAAATCCCTTGATAATAAGCATCGTTCTCGGTATAGCCGTGCTTATTGTAAGACCTTATATTTCCTTCAGATTAAGCGACGTTACACCTGTATATAAGGTTATAGGTAACATGTCAAGCCTTGCCACACCCATGGCTCTTTTGGTGCTTGGAGCGCAGTTTGAGTTTTCTACCGTCAAGGAGCTTCGCCGTGAGATAATATGGGGTGTTATGATGCGTTGCCTTATGGTTCCCGTGCTTGGCTTGGGCGTTGCGTATATTCTCTTTAAAGGAGAATTCACAGGAGCTCATTTTGCAGCACTTACAGCGGTATTCACCACCCCTCTTGCCGTGTCAAGCGTGGCTATGGCGCAGGAGATGGACGGCGACGTAAAATTAGCGGGACAGCTTGTCATATGGACCACTCTTATATCCGCCTTCGTTACGTTTATAGCTTCGTTTTTGCTTAAGTCGGCAGGGGTGTTTTAAGAGCAGTCGCTTTGCGACTGCTCTCGCGATATAAATCCCTTTCGGGATTTGCGATATTCTCCTATGGAGAGCGATATGTCCTTCGGACGCGATATACGCTGCGGCGTGTGGGGAT
>JAZRQH010000163.1:0-3603 GCA_045649645.1 Eubacteriales bacterium | reverse complement strand
ATACAGCTCCAGCATAGCTTTGATCTCACTGTTTTCTTCTCTGAGATCGCCTATGGCACCGGTCAGCTGCTCCATTTCCGTAAGTGTAGGTACGGATGAATTTTCTGCTTCCAGTACAGGTCCCTGAACCACCTCTATCTTGACCCTTGAAGATGTAATGCGGACGGATCCCGTGTCGTCCGTGCCTATAAGCGACACGTAAAAGGCTCCTGCGCACACGACCTCGTGGGGCACAGGACATCTTCCGTCGTTCAACAGCTGCCCGTAAGCCTTGCCCCTATACATAAACACAGCCTTTTTGGAAAAGCTCTCCCAGCTTTGGTCAAAATCAAATTCTGCATACAAAAAATTCGCCGAGTTTTCCGCAACTGTTTTTGCGTCAACTCTTATTAATTTCTGTTCCTGAGTTTTAAAGTTAAGATTCATATTATTCCTCCTTTTTTGCTTTAATTATACCTTGTATTTTTCACATCCCGTAGGGTATCACCCCCTGTTTTTTTCTTGAAATGTTGAAAAAATCAGAAAAAAGCTGTATAATAGAGGCATAAATTCAGGAGAGAGCATATGAAAATTGCATTTATAGGTGACCTTCAGTATTGGAAGGCGGAAATTGAAAACCTTGAATATAAAATGAAGCAGGTCGCAGCCCACAAGCCCGACCTTGCTATAGTTATGGGAGATTTCGGCGGCTCTAAAATGAGAAGTGTCGAAGGTCTTGAGGAAACGAAGTACCACGTTGATCTTATCGGATGCCCCTGGCAGGCTATCATGGGCAACCACGACGTAGAATACAACGAAGAATATATGTATAACTACGATCCCGTTGCTACCTTCAGGGAGGTTTTTGGAAAAGAGCCTTATTCTGCAACGGTAACCGACGGTGTGCTTGTTCTCTGTATTACTATCGAGCGTCAGCCCTTAGACACCCTTCGCACCATACACGCAGTATACGTAAGTGACGAGCAATACGAGTGGGCAAGAGAGCAGCTAAAAAAGCATGAGGGTATGCCAACGATACTTGTGACCCACGCACATATGGCAGGCTGTGGAATACGCTGTGACAGACCGCTTCATACCTCAGCTACGGATACCTATCTTGAGCAGACCTTCAAGCCTGAGCGATGGCAGGCTCTTACGAAGGAATTTCCACAGATCAAGGCCTGGTGCTCGGCACATCTGCATATGGGACACGGCTACGACTCTGCTATCACTTACCGTGACGGGGTAATGCACATCTCCTGCGGTGTTATGACCTGCTGTACCAGAGATGAGAGCTGCAATACCAGAATTATTGATATACAAGACGGCAAGATGTTCGTGCTTACACTGGATCATAACAAGGATGAAAATCTCATGCTTGACGCTTGTCTTGACCTTAACTCAAATAATCCGCCCAAGGGCAGATATTACCTTCCGAAAAAGGGAGAGATCCTCGTAGGCTCGGATGACAAGCCCACTGCCGTATATAAGCACCCATATCTTGACCGCTATTATATTGCCACCGAAAATGATCTTCTGTGGGAATATGACGGAGCTCTTTGGGACTTTACGGGTACGATAGCTTACGGGGAAAAAACAAAAAGCCTGTCGGCGGATAGCAACAGACTGTATATTGAGTTTGGTGACGGCGAGATAGTATCGCTTGATCCTCATTCCCGTAAAAGATGGCAGTATACCGACCATATAAACCGTGAATCAAGACCTGAGGAGAGTTTAAAGGGCGAGATGCTTGAAACAATTCCCTTCACTACCTTCAGAAAAAAAGAAGGGCTGTACGTAAAGTTTATATAAAACAAAATTCCCAAGTGCAATGCACTTGGGAATTGTTTTTACTTAGTTGCTTCGATATATCCAAGCTCAACAAGCTTCTTATAAACCTGCTGACCGAGAAGAGTGTTGTAAATATAGTTGCCGTGCTCCTTGTCAACGAGCATGGAATAGGGTATCTCGCCCTTGGCGATGTTTTCTTCATCCTTGAGCTTGGTTTCCTCGTCTCTTGCATCAAGATCGATAAGACCCTGTGCAGCCGCATCCTCAAGACCGTGCTCGATAGCATAGGTTCTGAAGTCAAGGAAGTGCTCACCCCAATATTCGGCAAGATCAGCATTAAACTCCCAGATCTGAGGCATATAGTAAAGGCTGGTAAGGCTGATGATGATATAGTTATCGGTACCGATATCGTCAACCATTCTCTGCTGTGTAGCTATAAGCTTGTCAGCCTCGTCGTAATTATATTCGTTACTGGGACCTGTAAATATTACGTGAAAATCATCAGTGTCGGGCGTGGTCATACCGTTGGTAACTACACGGGTAAGACGGTCAACCGTTACTTCCTCAAACTTACCTGTACCCTGACGTGCAAAGTAGTAGCACTCCTCGTCCTTTTCCTCGTCGTACTTATAGGAGATCTGTCCCTTCTGACCTGCAATGGTAACGGGAGAAAGACCCTTGGTACCAAGGTCAGCAAGAGACACTACCAGCTCGTAGTTCTCGTCGTAGAGGTATATTCTAACGGGAGTCTTGTCTGCAGGGATCTTGAAGGGTGCAACGTACATAGGCATAGCGCCCTGCTTCATCGCAACGTGCTCTGCGGTATCGCCGCCTGCACCGTAGTTGTATACCTTGAACTCTCTGTTGCCGTAGCCCTGAGCAAAGGCATAGTCACGGAGCTCCTCAGGATAACCGCCTGCGGTCATGCTGTCGCCCCAGCAGAATATCTGGATAGCGTCGGATTCCTTAACTGTAAGAGCATCGAAATCCTTGGTATCGGGGGGGAGAACTCCGTCTGTCTTCATGAAATGAAGTGTATAGAAAAGCTGTGCAGCCTGAGCACGGGTAGCGGTACCCTTGGGGTCAAGCTTATCGTTGCCCACGCCTGTAATAACGCCGTTATATACAGCCCATTCTACGTCCTCTCTTGCCCATGCACCGATCATGTTACCGTCGGAAAAGCCGTCAGCGGTATTGGGGCCTGCGGGGAACTTGTTTGTTATATCGTATTTAACAGCGAACTGATGTATCATACGTGCAAGCTGCTCACGGGTAACGTTATCGTTAGGCTTGAACTTACCGTCAATACCTGCAACGATACCCTTGTCCACCGACCAGCATACCGCCTTGGTAAACCAAGCGTTGTCGGGAACGTCGGGGAAATCCGAGGTCTTGTAGCCTGAGAGATCGTCACCTGAAAGCTGAGAAAGCACCTGTACGGTCATAG
Organism: Eubacteriales bacterium; assembly: GCA_045649645.1. Taxonomy (GTDB): domain Bacteria; phylum Bacillota; class Clostridia; order Oscillospirales; family CAG-272; genus RGIG7300. The sequence goes on along the minus strand of JAZRQH010000163.1, from coordinate 386 downwards.
CACGGGTAAACTTAACGTTAGGGTTAAATATGCCCTCGCCCGTTCCTACCATAAGACCCTTCTCTGCAGCATAGGTAACTGCCTTGTAGAACCAATGAGTAGGCTTAACGTCGGTAAAGGAGGTTGCCTCCTTTGCGGTTACGGGCATCATAACAGAGCTCATCATAAGGAGAACCAAAACAAATGCCGTAAGCTTGCGGATAATGTTTTTCATTTTTCTTTCCTCCGTGGAAATAAATATATAATAATTATATCAACATATGTTGATTTTGTCAATAATAATGAAAAGCCACGGATTCCGTGGCTTTTAAATTAAGTATTCGGTGTTATATAACCGAGCTCTGTAAGCTTTTTATAAAGCTGTTCGGCAAGCAATCGGTCGAAAA
>JAZRQH010000162.1:0-3575 GCA_045649645.1 Eubacteriales bacterium | reverse complement strand
TTCACTGTGACGGTTGTGATACGGAGATAAAGGTAAACGCTTCTTCCGAAATGACCGAGGAATGGATCATTTACTGTGCGAAGTGTGAAAAAGAGCTTATCGGTGACGATCTTGTTGAAGAAGAATAATAAAGGACGGTATATAATATGAAAATTCAGAAGAACTTTATATCCGCAAGAGCGGATTTTAACACCCCTGAAAACTATGTACCCCAGCCATATTTCCGCCGCGGTTTTGAGGTAAAGGCAGGACTTGTGTCCGCTACCCTTACAATAGGTGCTCTTGGCTGGTATGAGGTACATATAAACGGCGAGGATATCACGGTAGGCGAAATGGCATCCTACAGAGCAAATCCCGATCACTTCGTTTATTTTGACCGCTACGATATTACAGACAAGCTTACCGAGGGCAAGAACGTTCTTGCATCGGTTCTGGGTAACGGTATCCAGAATACCGTCGTACGCATCTGGGGCGGTCTTAACTTCCCCTGGAGAAGTGCACCTTCTCTCAGCTTTACAATAGAGCTTAAATATGCTGACGAAACTACCGAAACTATAATATCCGACGAACAGACTCTTTGCTCAGATTCTCCTATCTTATTCAACGACTATTATTTCGGTGAATACTATGATGCACGCTTGGAGCAGAAGGGCTGGGACACAGTTGACTTTGACGACAGCGCATGGCACAAGCCTATACTCCGCAAGGCTCCCAGAGGCGAGGCTCGTATATGCGAAAGTGAGCCTATAAAGATAGACGAGGAGCGTAAGGTTGTTTCCATCACTCCTTACGAAGACGGCTACATCTACGACTTTGGCGTTAATGGCGCAGGTCTCTGCAGACTTCATATTAACGGTGAGGCAGGACAGAAGATCGTTACCAAGCATTTTGAAGTCATGGTAGACGGTAAACCCTACTTTAAGAATCTTTGCTATAACGGCTGTGAAAGAATGCAGGAGGATGAATACACCTGTGCAGGCGGTGAGGCTACTCATAAGCCCAGATTTACCTATCACGGCTTCAGATACGTGTTTGTTCGTGGCATCAAGCCTGAACAGGCTACCGAAGATCTTCTTACATATCTCGTTCTGCATACCGACGTTGCCAAGCGTGGTAGCTTCTGGTGTGACAATGAGATGATAAACAAGATCCAGGCGGCAACGGTAAGAAGCGACCTTTCCAACCTTATGCATATTCCTACCGACAGCCCTCACCGTGAGAAGAACGGCTGGACTGCCGATGCTGCGCTTTCCGCAGAGCAGATGCTCTATAATCTGGGACCCGAAAACCTTTTCAAGGAGTGGATGCGCAGCGTATACCGCTCGGTAAACACCGACGGCATGATACCCGGTATCATTCCTACCTCCGACTGGGGCTACGAAGACTTTAACGGCCCTTGCTGGGACTGTGTGCTGGTATATCTGCCTTATTACGTATATAAATTCAGAGGAGATAAGGATATCATCCGTGAGGCGGTAAATCCCCTTATGCATTATCTGACATATCTTTACGGCATTATCCGTCCCGACGACCTCATTGAAGCTCCCGGCGGACTTGGTGACTGGGCGCAGACAGGACGCAGTAGCGGCCGTGCCTTCAAGACTCCGGTTATCGTTACCGATACTATCATCTCAAGAGATATTGCTTTAAAATCTGCTTTTATCTTTGAGGAGCTCGGCATGAAGGAAAATGCTGAGTACGCCCATAAGCTTGCAGACAGACTCTACGGCGGTATAAGAAGAAACTTCTTTGATTTTAGTACCGGATACGTAAACGGTGATACTCAGACATCCTGCGCGCTTGCGCTCTTCTACGATCTATTGGAGACCGAAGAAGAAAAGCAGAAGGTTCTCGACTATCTCCTCAACCTTATCATAAATAAGGATAAGGAGCATATGAACGTAGGCGTTATCGGTAACAAGGTGCTTTTCCGTGTGCTTTGCGACAACGGCTATGCAGATCTTGCTCTTAAGATGGTTGTCCGTCCCGACTTCCCCTCATTCGGTAACCTTATCGAGCGCGGCGCTACCACTCTCTGGGAGTTCCATGATGCAGAGGGAGCAAAGATAGATTCTCTGAATCATCACTTCTGGGGCGATATCTCCGCTTGGTTCTATCAGTACCTTGCAGGTATCGATATCAATCCTACCGCAAAGGATATAACTCACGTTAATATCTCTCCCGTATTCCCTGAAGGACTTAACGCTGTTAAGGCTGAACACGAGCTCGTGCACGGTAAACTGTCTGTGGCTATAAACAGAACGGACAAAGAGGGAAGCATCGAGATTATCTGTCCCGACACTGTTCACGGTGAGATCATTCTTCCCGAAGGTTGGAAGTTTGCAACAGGTGAAACAAAGCTTCCTCTTGCAAGCGGTAAATACGCTATTGTTAAATAATTTTATAACCCCTCGGCAACAGCCGAGGGGTTTAAATGTATTGAATAAATCCATAAATTTCCGACTAATATTATTCAAATTTACTTGACAATATGGCGATTTTAAATTAAAATTATTGTGTATATTTGTACACATATTCAGTATATGTTTGTAGCAATTTGTAAATAAAAGAAAGGCTAATGTGATTATGGCTTCAAATCTTCGTGGCATACACACACCTCATAAAAAAGGCACCAAGAACAGTCCCGTAGTCCGTATGGATGCACCTCAGACAGTGACCATCCCTATGTCGATGCATATAGGAAAACCTGCTATCCCTACAGTCAAGGTAGGGGATATAGTCAAGGTCGGTACCAAGATCGGTGAGGCGGACGGATATATATCATCCGATATTTATTCAAGCGTTTCGGGCAAGGTTACAAAGCTTACCGATTTCCGCATGCACAACGGTTCTTCAACCGTTGCGGTAGTGATCGAGTCTGACGGCGAAATGACTGTAGATGAAAACGTCACCCCTCCTTCGGTAAACGGCAAGGATGAGCTTGTGGCGGCTGTAAAGGCATCGGGTATCGTTGGTCTTGGCGGAGCGGGATTTCCTACCTACGTCAAGCTTGACGTTGACCCTGATCGTATAGAGTATCTTATTATAAACGGCGCAGAATGTGAGCCCTACGTTACAAGCGATACGGCTACGATGCTCAACCGTGCAGACGATATGAAGATTGCTCTTGATGCTCTTAACCGTCATCTCGGTGTAAAGCAGGTCATCATCGGTATCGAGAACCACAACAAAAAGGCGCTTGAGTCTATGAAAAAGCTTGCGGCATCCGCAAACGGTTATTCTGTCAAGGTACAGTCCCTTCCTCCGGTATACCCTCAGGGTGGAGAAAAGGTGCTTGTATATCACACCACGGGCCGTAGGATCGCCAATAATAAATTACCCATCGACGTAGGATGCGTTGTGCTCAACTGTACTACGGTTGCGGCAATAGGTTCATATCTCAAAACAGGTATGCCTCTTGTTGAGAAATGTGTGACTGTAGAGGGCGGTGCGGTAAAGCAGCCTCAGAACGTTATCGCACCTATCGGTACAGCCTTAAAGGAGCTCTTTGAGTTCTGCGGAGGACTTACCGAGGAGCCTTCAAAGTATATTTACGGCGGACCTATGATGGGTAT
>JAZRQH010000161.1:0-15669 GCA_045649645.1 Eubacteriales bacterium | reverse complement strand
TATAATTACCGCAGACATCGCAAGACTTATACCGCCTAAGGTTATTAAGAAATTAAGCATTTTATTCTCCCTCTATCTCTCTGCGCTTGGCATTGAGCATATCCGAGATGGATATGATATCCTCATCAGACAGCTCATCTGCCTCGATAAGTGATGCAAGCAGCGAATGGACTGAACTGCCCGCCTTCTTTACTATACGGCTGGATTCGCCTGCAAGATACTCGCTTTCCTCAACTGCTGCCGAAAAGAGATGGTAATATCCGCTTCGGTCGACCTTGACAAAGCCCTTAGTCTCAAGACGGGAGAGCAACACGTGCACCGTTTGCTTTGTCCAGGATCTCTTTTTGGTAAGACTCTTTGTTATCTCGCTTGCCTTCATTGCTTTTTCCGAATTCCAGAGCACTCTCATTATATCAAGCTCAGAATCGGCTAATCTTTCTTTTATTCCCATAATTTATTTCCTCCGAAAGTGTAGACATATTGTTTACACTTTCATTATACACAACCGTCGACAGTTTGTCAACAGTTTTGACTGAATTTGTAAAAAGTAAATTTTTTATCCAATTACGATTTTTTTCGCAAAAAATATTGAAATATGTACAGAATAATGGTATAATGCATTGTTGTTTGATATAACATAATTTTAACCGAAGGGCAATGACGCTCTTCACAAAGGAGATGTAGAAATGGCACGTACTATCGGTACAGTTTCCAGAGGTGTCCGCGCACCCATCATCAGACAGGGCGACGATATCGTTGAGATCGTTACCAATTCCGTGCTTGAGGCCTCCGAAGACGCAGGCTTTAAGTTCAATGACCGTGATATAGTTGCAATGACCGAGGCTATTGTTGCAAGAGCTCAGGGTAACTATGCTACAGTTGACAATATCGCAACCGACGTTAAGGCTAAGTTCGGCGATGACGCTACCATCGGTGTTATCCTTCCTATCCTCAGCCGTAACAGATTTGCTATCTGCCTTCGCGGTATCGCTATGGGCGCAAAGAAGATCGTTCTTATGCTCTCCTACCCCTCTGACGAGGTAGGCAACCATCTTATCTCTGTTGATATGATGGACGAAAAGGGCGTTGATCCCTATAAAGACGTACTTGACCTCAAGACCTACCGTGACCTCTTCGGTTACGAGAAGCACCGCTTCACAGGTGTTGACTATGTTGAATATTACGAAAAGCTTATCCGCGACTGCGGTGCAGACTGTGAGATAATTTTCGCTAACAATCCCAGAGCTATTCTTGGCTACACCAAGAACGTTCTCTGCTGTGATATCCATACAAGAGCACGTACCAAGAGAATACTCAAGGCTAACGGCGGCGAGATCGTCCTCGGTCTTGACGACATCATGAACGAATCTATCGACGGTAGCGGCTACAACGCTGACTACGGTCTCCTTGGTTCCAACAAGGCTACCGAGGATCAGGTTAAACTCTTCCCCCGCGATTGCCAGCCCGTGGTTGACGCTATACAGGAAAAGCTCTACAAGGCTACCGGCAAGAAAATCGAAGTTATGGTATACGGCGACGGTGCCTTCAAGGATCCCGTAGGTAAGATCTGGGAGCTTGCAGACCCCATCGTTTCCCCTGCATACACCAGCGGTCTCGAGGGTACTCCCAACGAGCTTAAGCTCAAGTACCTCGCAGATAACGACTTCTCCGACCTTTCCGGCGACGCTCTCAAGGCGGCTATCAAGGAAAGAATCGTTGAGAAGGACGGCAACCTGGTAGGTAACATGGACTCCGAGGGTACAACTCCCCGTCAGCTCACCGACCTTATCGGTTCTCTCTGCGACCTGACATCAGGCTCAGGTGATAAGGGTACACCTATCGTATTTATTCAGGGTTACTTCGATAACTATACAACTGAATAATGCAAAATTAAAAATGCAAAATTATGGAGGCTTTTGACCCAAATGGTCAAAAGCTTCTTTTTTGACACAAAAACGTTAAATAATTAACAAATAATTATTATATATTTTGCACAAATATGTTGCCATTGTTTATAATTGGTGGTAGAATATGCACAGATACAGAGTGTAAGTATAAGATTTTTCTGTATTCCTGAACTTTTGGAGGTTTGAATCATGAAAAAACTGTTTTCTTTACTGTTGGCAGTCCTTATGATACTGCCGCTATCGGCTTTCGGGACATCTGCGGCCAACACCGATTACTGGACCTTCTACGGAGGACATTTTCTCTCACGCACGGGAGAGATATTTGCTCCGAAGCCCAATGCCTATGAGATCTCCGATGAGGGATTTATATATTGGCCTGATTATGAAACAGGCGATATTTACGTAGAACACCCTAATCCCGACAACCCATATTACTCTGATTACTTGGATTATAACTATTCCACCTCAGCCGTTACAAGTAACTGTACCCTGCCCCTTGACGGATTATCGGTGACATTGACTCCCGATAAATTCAATTTTGATATGGACGAAAATGGCAGATCGAATATGCTCTCGGTTCTCTGGACCGAAGACTATGTAAACAATCTGGCCTCAAGCTCCACTTCAAACTGTTACTGTGCAGGCTTATACCACTCGGATAAGGTTACAGGCGGCTTGCGTAATATAGTAAGAAGCGGCAAAGGTCTTTGTGTGACCCTATCAAATACCAACCCCGACAACATCGGCACAATGATGGCAACCGACGTTTGCATAACCTATTATGACGGCATTTATACCGACGAAAACGGCAGTAACGGTTACACCTGGAGATTTACAATTCCAAATGTTATGCCTCTGTCCCTTGACGGCGGACACTATCCTTACGGATATATCGATCTGAATTACGGTCTTACCGTAAGCGTAAGGACCGACAGTGCACTTGGATATGTAATCAATATCAACGACAAGGATTATTACGGTCAGTATGCATTCTATAATCCCGACAGCAAAAAAGAGATAGACTTAAGCGGTCTTTGCGATATAAGCAAAGGCTTTGTGACAGTGGGCGCTGTGTCAGCAAATTCCGGAAAGATGCCTGATCATAAATGCAGCTATACCATTAACAGTATTAACGGCATAAGTCCCTTTAAACTTTGGGATACCGTACCCGATAACCATATCCACAGTTACAATCGCAAGAGAACACAGTACGGCTGTGCTGTGGATACTGTAGACACCTACACCTGCGGGTGCGGCGACAGCTTCACCGAGGTTACGGCTCCCTACGGACACAACTACAAGGAAAATACCGTTTTCCCGACCTGCACCGAGGGCGGTTACGGTCAAAAGGTATGCATTTCCTGCGGAGACAGGATAATTACCGGCACCACTCCCGCAAAGGGACACAACTACAAGACCGTAGCGGGTACAGGTGTACAGGTCTGCGGCAGATGCGGAGATACGTTAAATCCCGAGCTTCCGCCTCCCCACGACCACAGCTATACCGAAAGCCGTACCGAACCCACCTGCGAGCTTGAGGGCAGTATCACCTATACCTGTGACTGCGGGTATTACTACAGCACAACCCTCCCCGTAAAGGGACATACCGAGGGCAGACAGGTCGAAACCACACCGGGAAATGCCGACGTATACTGTCTTGTATGCGGTGAGTATATGTATACAAAGACAGTCTTTATACCTCACTCTCATTTTGACGACGTAAAGAAAGGCAACTGGTTCTACGACTCGGTATGCTATGTAAACTCCAAAGGTTATATGTACGGTATGAACGAGACCTCGTTCAGCCCCAATACCGATCTTACAAGAGAACAGTTCGTTACCATACTTGCAAATATCGCAGGTGCTGATAAGGATGCATACAAGGACGAGCAGCTTATGAGCGACGTTAAGCCCGGCTATTGGTATGCAGGTGCTGTCAACTGGGCTGTAAAGGAAGGCTACGTTGCAGGTGTAAGTGAGGGCGTGTTCGGCGCAGGACAGCCTATACAGCGTGCGGCTCTGGCAAGGCTTTTATACCTCTATGCAGTGCGTGACGGCAAAGAAACCGATGTGGTGGCCGATCTGTCCGAATATACCGATTTTGATAAAGTGCAGGACTGGATGCGTGAAGGTCTCGGCTGGGCGGTAAATCACGGCATCATTACAAGTATGAAGGATAACGAGCTTCTGCTTGCCCCCACGGCTACCGCCACAAGAGCCCAGTGTGCAAGAATGCTTGCGGTATATGATACCATTCCCGAAGAAGAATTATCCCCCGAGCCTGAGCCCGAACCCGAGCCTGAGCCCGAACCCGAACCCGAGCCTGAGCCCGAACCCGAGCCTGAGCCTGACACCGACCCCCTCGGTGTTGATATCGAAGCTCTCAAGGAATTTCTGAAAAACGGCGGCAGAGAGATGGATGACGGTGTATATAGCTTTGAGCTGCTAGACCTTACCCTGGTATACGACGAATGGGAGGAGCTTCTCTATGCCGAATACGGCAACGGTATGGGTTATCCCGTTCATTATTTCAGCTATGATTTCGGTTCCGACGAGGTGTATATCCACGAGCCGGGCAAACTGATGCCTCCGATAGAATACGGCGACGAGCTGAGCCTTATAAAGCCTTACTTGAAGGTTACCAAAACGGCGACGATGACCGCCGAGGGAATCATTAACACTCCCGAAGAATACAGACTTGAACTTAATATGATGTTTGAGGAGCTTGTAAGCTTACTCGGCACATTGGATGTATTAAGTTAAAAATAAAGCATTTTGACCGCAGGAGCAAGCCCCTGCACCCATTAATCGGATTTAGTGCAGTTGATATCGAATACGATCACACGATGGGCAATAAAAAAGCGGGCACAGTCCCGAACCGATAATCGGGACTTTCCTGAGTTTAAACCGCTTTTTCAGGTGCCCGATGTGGAGAAATTTCCTATATAATAAAAAAGCATTTTGACCTTACGGTCAAAATGCTTCCATAATTCTGCATTCTGCACTCTGCATTCTGCATTAAGTAATATAAAAAGCACTCCTTGCGGAGTGCTTTTATATTACTTTTTAAGTGCAATAGAAGCCTTAGCCTTAGCTACGATGTTCTCAGCGGTAAGACCGTAGAGCTCAAGCAGGGGAGGAACCTTACCGGAACGGCCGAACTGATCCTCTACACCTACGCGGAGTACGGGAACAGGGCAGGTCTCGGAGAGAGCCTCTGCTACAGCGGAACCGAGACCGCCGATGATGTTGTGCTCTTCTGCTGTTACTACACAGCCTGTCTTCTTAGCGGAAGCGATAACCATATCACGGTCAAGGGGCTTGATGGTGTGGATGTTGATAACCTCAGCATCGATACCCTCGTTCTTAAGAAGCTCCTTAGCCTCAAGAGCCTTATGAACCATAAGACCTGTTGCAACAATAGTTACGTCCTTACCCTCGCTCATCATAACGCCCTTACCAAGCTCAAACTTGTAGTCATCACCGTAAAGGGTGGGGATAGCGAGTCTGCCGAATCGCATGTAAACGGGACCGTTGTGGAGGATCGCTGCCTCAACACAAGCTCTTGCCTCAACTGCGTCAGCGGGGTTGATGATTGTCATACCGGGGATGGTACGCATGGTTGCGATATCCTCGTTACACTGATGGGTTGCACCGTCCTCACCTACGGAGATACCGGCGTGGGTAGCACCGATCTTAACGTTTAAGTGGGGGTAGCCGATTCCGTTACGAACCTGCTCAAATGCTCTGCCTGCTGCGAACATTGCAAATGTAGAAACAAAGGGGATAACGCCGGTGGAAGCGATACCTGCCGCTACTACCATCATGTTGCCCTCTGCGATACCGCATTCGAAATGTCTTTCAGGGAACTTCTTTCTGAATACACCTGTCTTTGTAGCTGCTGCAAGGTCAGCATCGAGAACTACAAAATCATACTTTTCGCCAAGTTCTGCAAGCGCGTTACCGTACGCTTCTCTGGTTGCTATCTTATCTGCCATTTCCCGATACCTCCTTAGTTATTCGCAGTAAGCTCTGCTACTGCCTGCTCGTACTGTTCCTTGTTAGGTGCAGAACCGTGCCAGCCGCACTGATTCTCCATGAAGGAAACGCCCTTACCCTTAACTGTCTTCATAACAACACAGGTGGGCTTGCCGCTTGTTGCCTTGAAGTTCTCAACAGCAGAAGCGATCTGGTCGAAGTCGTGACCGTCGATCATAACTACGTTCCAGCCGAACGCCTCAAACTTCTTGTCGATAGGTGTGGAATCCATAACCTCGGTGATAGGACCGTCGATCTGGAGACCGTTCCAGTCTACGAATGCGCAGAGGTTGTCAAGGTCGTAGTGGCCTGCAAACATTGCAGCCTCCCAAACCTGACCCTCGCCGATCTCACCGTCACCAAGTACGGTGAATACACGGTAATCCTTGTTTCTGATCTTGCCGGAGAGCGCCATACCGCACGCTGCGGAGATACCAAGACCGAGAGAGCCGGATGTCATATCAACACCGGGAGTATGCTTCATATCAGGGTGACCCTGAAGGTAGCTGTCTACCTGACGGAAGGTCTTGAGATCCTCCTTGGGAATAAAGCCTGCCTCAGCAAGTGCCGCATAAAGAGCGGGAGCTGTGTGGCCCTTGGAAAGAACGAGTCTGTCTCTGTCCTCCCAATCGGGGTTCTTGGCGTCAACCTTCATCTCCGCAAAGTAGAGATAAGAAAGCAGATCTGCTATAGAAAGAGATCCGCCGGGATGTCCGGAAGATGCACTGTACACTGCCTCAAGAGCGCCAAGTCTGATATTGTTGGCATGCTCTTTAAGCATAGTCATTTTTGCCTGTTCCATATTGTCCTCCATATATAAATAGTTTTTTATTTGCATATTCTCTTGTATTATACTACTATTCTGCCCGATTTGTCAATGATTATCGAGATAAAATACCAAAAGAAAGAAGATATTTTGTCGCGTAAATGCTAAACTGTTGACAATGCAGTATTTAATATATTATAATTGGTATATATTATTTTTACGAGGTAAATTATTATGATTTCAAGAAAAGTATTCGGCACTATGCCTGACGGCAGAGATATTTTCGCTTATACAATGACAAATTCCACCGGCGCATCTGTTAAGATCATGGAGTACGGCGGAATCATAATCGACATCTACGTTCCCGACAAGGACGGCAACTTTGCTGATGTTACCTGTGGCTACGACACTCTTGCAGACTATCTTGCGGAGGATCAGAACCAGGGCGCTCTCATCGGACGCTACGGCAACCGTATCGGCAAGGGTAAGTTCACCCTTAACGGCGAAGAATATCAGCTCAACTTAAACGACGGAAATAACCATCTCCACGGCGGTCCCACAGGCTTCGGTAAGCGCGTATGGGATTCTGAGGTTGAAGAGCACGACGGCTACGACACACTTACCCTCAAGCTCAGCTCCCCCGACGGCGACGAGAACTACCCCGGAAAGCTTGACGTGACCGTAGTTTACACCTTTGACGAGGACAACACTCTTACTATCGATTATACTGCAGTATCCGACAAGGACACCCTCTGCAATCTGACAAACCACGCATACTTCAACCTTGCAGGCTTCAACGGCGGCGACATCTGCAACCACAAGATCCGTATAGATGCAGACAGATACACCGAGACCGACGCTGAGCTTATCCCTACAGGCAATCTGCCTTCTGTTGAGGGAACTAAGTTTGATCTCCGTGAGTTTACCATGCTTACCGAGTATTATGACGACAACTTCTGTCTTAACGGCGAGGGTATGAGACTTATAGCTGAGGCTGTTGACACCGTATCCGGCAGAGGTATGCAGGTTTATACCGACCTTCCCGGCGTTCAGCTCTACACAGGTGGCTTTATGGGCGGCGATATCCTCTACAAGAGAGGTGTTAAGTCCGAGCCTCATCACGCATTCTGCCTTGAGACCCAGTGCTGGCCCGACTCTCCCAACCACGAGAACTTCACAAACACCGTTCTTCGCGCAGGCGAGACTTATCATACAACTACAAAATATCATTTCTTTGCCTAATTTTTTGCTTTTCTTCATATAATCATCACATTAGATGATTAAACTATTGACATAAAGCAAAAGGAAGGACAAAACGATGGATAATCAGTTCAACAATAATTTTTCCAACCGCCCCGACAAGGAGTCAGACGCTCCTATCGTCATCGGCGGCGAGGCTAAGACCGAGAACAACGAGCTTCCCAAGAATCCCTCGGCTCAGCCCTCAACGTATTCATATACCGCAGGCAACAACCCCAACATCAACCGCGATACTCCCGCGACCGGCACGGTACGTACCACCTACGTTCCCCGTGTGGAGCCCACTCCTCCTCCCAAAAAGAAGGAGAAGAAGGGCGTTCCCACAGCGGTGTTCGTTATCTGCCTTGTGGCAGGTATAGTGATGTCCGCCATCTTCGGTATAGTAGGTGTGGCTCTGGGCTACTCTGCTGTGACTGACGGTGAGACAGCGATCACGGATAACGGCGGCAACGGCATAATTGACGGCGCTCCCTCCGATAAGGTAGAGATAGACCTCCCCGAGGGTACCGTAGCTGCGGCTGCTCAGAAGGCAGGGGACAGCGTAGTTGAGATAACCACGGAGACTCTGACCACCAATTTCTTCTACGGACAGTTCGTACAGAGCGGTGCGGGCAGCGGTGTTATAATCGATGCCGACGACGGCTATATCATCACCTGTGCACACGTTGTAGACGGCGCTTCCACCGTTACCGTTACCTTAAAGGACGGTACAAAGTATGATGCAGAGCTTGTGGGAAGCGACAGCCGTACAGATATTGCAGTCATCAAGATAGACGGCAAGAACCTTGTTGAGGCAAAGTTAGGTAACTCCGACAACCTTGTGGTAGGTCAGACCGCTATCGCTATAGGCAATCCTCTCGGTACTCTTGGCGGTACAGTTTCAAGCGGTATCATCTCCGCTCTCAACCGCGAGATAACCATCGACGGTCAGGGCTATTCCCTGCTCCAGATAGACACCTCAATCAACCCCGGTAACTCCGGCGGCGGTCTGTTCGATATAGAGGGTAACCTCATCGGCGTCGTAAACGCAAAGTCGGGCGGCGACGGCTCCGGCACCACCATCGAGGGTCTGGGCTTTGCTATTCCGATCAATCAGGCTATTGAGGTTGCCAAGTCCCTCACCGATAACGGCTACGTTGCAGGCAGAGTGAGCCTTGGCATCTACGTGTACGAGGTAAACGAAAGCACCAACTCCGCTGAGCTCTATCAGAGCAAGTATAAGGATCTGCTCGACTATATCACCGACTACGGCGTATACTTCCTTGAGTATCAGAAGGGTCAGAAGGGCGGATTTGAGTTCGGCGACCGTATAATCGCCATCGACGGTGTTTCTGTATCAAACAGAAGCGATATCGCTACGCTACTGGAAGAGTATGAGGTCGGCGACGAGGTCACTATAACCGTTTCACGACTGAACAGCGATATGAAGCGCAGCCGTATAGTTACCTTTGACACAACACTTGTAGAAATGGTACCCGAAACTGAATAACAGGGGCGTCGTTTATCACACGCCACAACGCAATTTCCTATACAATAAAAAAAGATCGGGCATCCTATGATGCCCGATTTTATTAGGAGGCACAATGTACAATATTTTAGTTTGCGATGATGAGCTAATGATCCGTAAGCTCATCCGCAAGTATGCCGAGTTTGAAGGTCACAGCGTTGACGAAGCGGCAAACGGCATGGAGGCTGTGGTGAAATGCCGCGACAACACCTACGACCTTGTTATAATGGATATAATGATGCCCGAGCTTGACGGCTTTTCTGCTTGCAGGGAGATAAGAAAAAGCTCAAACGTTCCCATCATCATGCTCTCTGCCAGAGGTGAGGAGTATGACCGTATAAATGGCTTTGAGCTGGGCGTTGACGATTATGTAGTTAAGCCCTTTTCTCCCAAGGAGCTTATGCTCCGTATCAACGCCATAATGAAGCGCACCGCAGGTACGGAAAGCAAAAACGAGACAGTGAAGATAGAGGGTCTGGTAGCGGACATTACCGCCCGTACCGTAGCTATAGACGGCAAACGTGTGGAGATGTCCCCGAAGGAATACGACCTTTTCTTCTATATGCTGCGTAACCGTAACATTGCACTTACCCGCGAAAAGCTTATCACCGAGGTGTGGGGCTACGACTTCTACGGCGACGACAGAACTCTTGATACCCATATAAAATTACTGAGAAAGTCTCTTGGGGAATACAGTAAATATATAGTTACCTTAAGAGGAGTAGGATACAGGTTTGATGTCTGATAAGAAAACAAAAAAGTTAAGTATAAAATGGAGCGTATTCCTATATATTCTGATGTTTGCCGCAGTGATACTGCTTATCCTGTGGCTTTGTCAGATTGCATTCCTTGACCATATCTACAAGGCGGTCAAGATGAACGAAATAGAGGATGCGGCGCAGAGGATAACGGCAAACATCGACTCCGATACTTTGGGAGATACCATAGACAGAGTAGGCTCAAGGGATATCTGTGTTTCGGTGGTGGATATGGATAAGATGATATATCTCTATACCCATCACAACCTTAACTCCTGCGCTATACATTCTATAGACACCCAAAGTGTTCTGACCCTCTATTCTACCGCTGAAGCAAACGGCGGAAGCTGTACTCAGCGATTTATGTACGATGCCACAAGACGTAAATATATCGGTATTGAGGGAGACTTTTTTGACGACAGTCAGCTCTCCGAATACAAGGGACAGTTTCCCGAGAGCATTATCTACAGCTCTATAACTAAAAACGGCGAAGGCTCTACCCTCTTTATCATCCTCAACAGCGAGATATCTCCCGTGGACGCCACCGTGGGCACACTCAACAAGATACTGACCGTGCTTACAGTAATTCTCGTTGCACTTTCCCTTGTGCTTGCCCTTGTGATATCCATGAGGGTAACAAGACCCATACGCCGTCTGACAGGCGAGGCGAAGAAGCTGGGAAAAGAGGACTATAACGCTAAGTTTGACGAAAAGGGCTACCGTGAGGTAGCAGAGCTCTCCGAGGCTCTGGAGCATGCAAAGCAGGAGCTTGCCCGCGTGGATACGTTGCGCCGTGAGCTTATAGCAAACATATCCCACGACCTTCGCACCCCCCTTACGATGATAGGCGGATACTCCGAGATGATGCGTGATATCCCCGGCGAGAACAATGCGGAAAATGCTCAGGTCATAATCGATGAGGCAGCCCGCCTTACCTCCCTCGTAAACGACGTGCTTGATATATCAAAGCTTCAGTCGGGTACAGAGAATATGGATATAAAATGCTTTAATATCACCGATTCGGTAAAGAGTACGCTTGCGAGATTCTCAAAGCTTTGCGAGGCAAACGGCTATACCATAGATTTTCTATGCGACGGTGATGCCTACGTTATCTCTGATGAAAAATGTCTGACCCGTGTTATATACAACCTTGTGACCAACGCCGTGACCCATACCGGCGATACCAAGGACGTAAAGGTAAGACAGATCATTAAGGAAAATACAGTCCGCATAGAGGTGGAGGATTCGGGCGACGGAATAGAGCCGGATAAGCTTCCCCTCATATGGGACAGATACTACAAGGTGGATAAGGTCCACCGCCGTGCCGTAGAAGGAAGCGGGCTTGGACTGTCTATAGTCAAGAGCATTATGGAGCAGGTCGGCGGCAGCTACGGTGTTACAAGCACTGTCGGTGTCGGAAGTATATTCTTTATAGAAATAGAAAGGGTCAAACCCTATGAAACAGATAAACAGTAACGGAGTAATATATTTTAAGTCGGATAAGGTCTCTGTTCCTCACGGATTTTCAACAAGGCTTGGCGGTGTGTCGAAGGAGCCTCATCTTGCCCAAATGAATTTAGGCAAAAATCTCGGCGACGACCCTTTGGCAGTTGAGGAAAACTACCGGAGAATGGCCTCTGCCATAGGCTTTAAGCCTGACAGTATCGTTTTCACAAATCAGATACACTCGTCTACCGTACTGACCGTGGGAAAAGAGGATATCGGTAAGACCTACGACTGCGACGGCTTCGTCACAAATGAAAAGGATGTTACCCTTGCAGTTCGTACCGCCGACTGTGTGCCCATACTTTTTTATGACGAAAAGGCAGAGGTCATAGGTGCCGTTCACGCAGGCTGGAGAGGCACGGTTGACCGTATACAGCAGAACTGTGTCAAGGCTATGTGCGAGCTTGGGGCAAGTCCCGAGAATATAACCGTTGCTATCGGTGCCTGCATACATAAGTGCTGCTACAAGGTGGGCGAGGATTTCAGAAACACTCTCTACGAAAAGCTGGGCAAGGAAATGACCGACAGATACGTATCACGTGACATGTACGCCGATCTTGTGGGGCTTAACACCGAGCTCTTAGAAGAGGTAGGAGTGAAAAACATTACCGCATCCCCCGACTGCACCTGCTGTAAGAGTGACCTCTATTTCTCCCACAGGGCAAGCAAGGGAAAACGCGGTGTTATGTCTGCATTTATTTCTCTGTAATTCACAAAATATACATAATAATATTATATAATATAATTTACTGAATTTTTATTAAGGATGTAATCAAATGATAAAAGTAGAAGGCTTAGTGAAGCATTACGGCGACAAGTATGCCGTAAACAATATCTCCTTCACCGTAGGCGACCGCGAAATAGTAGGTTTCCTCGGTCCTAACGGTGCGGGCAAGTCCACCACAATGAATATTCTGACAGGCTACCTCTCTGCCACCGACGGCAAGGTGGAGATAGACGGTCACGATATCCTCGACGACACCATGGCGGCAAAAAAGTCTATCGGTTACCTGCCCGAGATACCTCCCGTGTATCCGGATATGACGGTAAAGGAATACCTCGACTTCGTTTACGACCTTAAGGGCTGCCGTCTCAACCGCCGTAAGCATATCGAAGAGGTAATCAACGTTACAAAGATAGCGGACGTGTACAACCGTGTCATCAAGAACCTCTCCCGCGGCTACAAGCAGCGTGTGGGTATCGCTCAGGCTCTTATCGGCAACCCCAAGGTAATAATCCTTGACGAGCCTACCATCGGTCTTGACCCAAAGCAAATAGTTGAGGTGCGTAACCTTATCAGAACTCTGGGCAGAGATCACACCGTTATCCTGTCTACACATATCCTCTCCGAGGTACAGGCAGTATGCGACCGCCTTATCATCATCAACAAGGGTAAGATAGTTGCGGACAAGCCCACAGAGGAGATAAGCCAGGCCGTTATGACAAAATGCCGTCTGGAGGCAAAGATATGCGGCCCCGAAAAGGACGTGCTCTATGCAATCCGCTCTGTCAACGGCGTTACCCGCTGTGAGTCTGTAGGCAGTGAGCTTGACTACGTTACTTATATGATCGAAAGCGAGGCGGGTCTTGACATCCGTAAGCCTCTCTTCAACCTCTTGGCAAGCCGTAACTGGCCTCTTATGGGTCTTTCTACCATGGGTATGAATCTTGAAGACGTGTTCATCACCCTCACGGTCGACCCCTCAAGAGACAAGACAAAGAAAAAGAAGTTCACAAAGTAAGGAGGCAGTAAAATGGGAGCTATATATAAAAGAGAAATGCAGGCCTATTTTACCACAGGCCTCGGATACGTTTTCTGCGCGGTGTTTATGGCGGTAACAGGCTTTGCCTTTGCTATGTTCACGGTGCAGGTGGCTATGAGCGGTGCGGACATCAATCTGCCCCTCTACTATACAGTCGTTATTATTTCACTGGTGGTGCTTCTGCCCATACTGACGATGAAATCCTTTGCTGAGGAAAAGAAGATGAAAACAGAGCAGCTATTATTGACTGCGCCCGTTTCCCTTTCCTCTATGGTAGTTGCCAAGTTCCTTGCAGCCCTCACCGTTTTCGGTGCCTGCCTCGGTGCTACCTGCTTCTACTTCACCGTTATCTCAACCTACGGCACACCTAACTTCGGCGTTCTCTACGGTTATATCATCGGTGTGTTCTTCCTTGGCTCTGCCTTTATTGCAGTGGGTATCTTCATCTCCGCTCTTACCGAAAATCAGCTGGTAGCGGCGGTTGGTACTATTGCAATACTCATGGTGATGATAGGAATCAACTTCCTTAATCCCTATATCGATTCCGCTTTTATCCGCGGAATCCTTTCCTGGATCTCTGTTTACGAGAGATTTGACAAGTTCTGCTACGGACAGTTCGATTTTGCCGCATTACTTTACTATATCTCTATCTGCTTCTCGTTTATCTTCTTAACTGTAAGAGTATACGAAAAGCGCAGATGGGCATAAGGAGGAGCTGACAATGAATAAGAAATTGAAATACGGCTCCTTTGCGGTAGCCCTGACTGTGGCTGTACTTGCAGTCGTTATAATAATCAACGCTCTTTTCACAGGCGTTGCACAGAAAAAATCCCTTTATCTCGATATGACAAAGGAGCAGATATACACAATCTCCCCCGAGGCTGACGCTATATTCTCTTCTCTTTCAAACAAGCCTATCGAGATAATATTCTTCACCGAGCCTGATATCATGCTGGGATACGAGTATCAGAAGATGATCTACGAATATGCTCTCAAGCTTGAGGACAAGTACGACTATATCACGGTAAAGTACATCAACAGCATCGAAAATCCCGATGCTATCGAGCCCTATCTGTCCTCTACTATCCCTCAGGTGTACACAACAGACGTTGTTATCACCAACGGTGCGGCATTCCGTTGCTACAGCATGGAGAAGTTCTATACCTTTGACACCGAGACAGATACAGTATTCGCCTTCAATGCAGAATACCGCTTTGCAACTGCGATGATGCAGCTCAGCTACGACAAAATGCTTGCCTGCTTCACTGTAGGTCACGGCGAGACTACCTCCTCCTCTCAGATGCACGCTCTATTCGAGGAAGCGGGCTTTGAGGTGAGAGATATTGATCTGTCTAAGGAAAATATCCCCGAGGAGACAAGAGTTCTTATAATCAACTCTCCCATATACGACTTTGCAGGGGCATACGACGAGGTAAATGAAATAGATAAGGTTGACAGATACCTTGATAATATGGGTAATCTGATGGTATTCTCAGACCCCTCCGCTACCACAGACCTTCCCAATCTCAACGAATATCTCACCGAGTGGGGCGTTTCCTTTACCCCTGCACACATTGAGGACAAGGAGCATTGTATCGACACCTACGGACGCTCTGTTATAGCACAGTATACTCCCGAGGGTGACGGCGCATCCCTTAACAAGCCCTTAAGAGAGCTTGACAATCCTCCCAAGACCGTAGCGGCAAACGCTATGCCTATAGAGGTGCTCTGGAGTGCTCACAACGGAATCTCGGTTTCCTCTATCCTTGACACCTACGATACCGCAAAGGCTTACTCTATAGCAGACAACTCTGCTGTAAAGGAAGGCGAAATGCCCCTTATGACGGTTTCTATGAGAACAACCGTTGGCGACAACAACGAAAAGTACTACAACTACGTTCTCTGCGCAGGTACGAAGTCCTTTGCCGACGAGAGATACCTTAACGGCTCTACCTACGGCAACAGCGATATCATCTATGCGTCCATGCGTGCCTTCGGTAAGGAAATGGTTCCCGTTGACCTTGATTTCAAGGTATTCGACGACCTTGCCCTTGACATCGAGCTCTCACAGGCTAACACCTGGACTGTAGTTCTTACAGCTCTCTTCCCTACTGTAATTCTTGTAGTGGGTGCAGTTATTCTTATCAGGAGACGGCATTTATAA
>JAZRQH010000160.1:0-5550 GCA_045649645.1 Eubacteriales bacterium | reverse complement strand
GCTTCAAGGAGCATACAGTCAACTCCCGCGTTTTTGAGCATATAGGCACAGAGTATGCCGGTTATACCTCCACCTACAATCAGTACGTCTGTGCTTACATTACCCTTGAGCGTGTCAAACTGCCTATGTTCAGTGTCCTTCATCCATACAGATTCCATATCCGTTACCTCCGTTCAGAGTTAGTATACCCCTTTTTGGGAATAATCTACCCCGAGAGAGAATAAAATGTTATCGGTGGTTATATGAAACAAAAAATATCACTTTGGCAGTTCGTTGGCTTTTCTCTTACCTCACTGCTTGGAACACTATTGCATTTTCTGTACGAATGGAGCGGGCAAAATATATTTACGGCTCTGATCTCAGGTGTAAACGAGTCCACCTGGGAGCATATGAAGCTGCTTTATTTTCCGCTTTTTGCTTTTGCGCTTGCACAGAGCTTCTTTTTTAAGGAAAATCCGAATTTCTGGTGTATAAAGCTTCGGGGGATAGTGTTGGGGCTTGCATTGATACCCATGCTTTTTTATACCTATAACGGTGTTATAGGCGTGTCCCCTGACTGGATAAATATCAGCATATTCTTTATAGCTGCAGCCGCTACCTTTGTTTACGAATCAAGGTATTTGAAAAGAAGGGATATTCAGTGCCGAGAGCCCTGGCTTGCATTTTTGATAATTTGCTTTATAGGCGTATTCTTTATTCTTTTTACCTTTGTTACCCCGCGGATAGGAATATTCCTCGACCCGATAACCGGAAGCTACGGAATAGAATAAAAAACAGGAAACCGCGGTTTCCTGTTTTTTGCTATATAATATAAACTCGAAATCGGGCACTGAACAAAAATACTTCAGTGAACAATAGAGCCGATTTTCGCCGCGGGGCGTACCCGCTTACCACTCAAAGGAGCGCAGATAGTCGATACTCATCTTTGCAGACTCAAGAGCGGGTCTCTCGGGGGACTCGTCCTGCTCAACGATGATCATCTGAGCGCCTGCAGCCTTGGATGCCTCAATAAGAGAGGGAACGTTCTGTATACCGTGACCTACAGGCTTGAACATAAAGCCCTCGTTTTCGCGATCCTCGCGGCTCTTGCCGATGAGATCGTAGGGGACACCGGTGTTGCCTTCAGCTTCCCAGTAGTCCTTGATATGTACCAGAGGGCTTCTGCCTGCGTACTTGCGCAGATATTCGCAGGGATCAAAGCTTGCAAAGTTCACCCAGCAGGTATCGAGCTCGGTCTTGAGAAGATCTTCGGGAATGTAATCGTAGATTATATCAAGCACGCACTTGTCGTCAACCTTCTTGAACTCAAAGTCGTGGTTGTGATAGAGCATAGTGAGGCCTTCCTTCTTAGCCCCCTCACAAAGCTTGTACATAAGCTCAAGGTTCTCCTGTAATCTCTGATTACGGGAGCCGTAGCTCATCCAGGGGATAACGATGTAGTCGCAGCCTGCTTCCTTGTAACGTGCAAACATGCCTTCCTTTTCCATATCTGCTGTGGGACAGTGGCTGGAATTGCAGATAAGACCAACCTCGTCGATCATCTTCTTGATCTCCTTGGGATCCCATTCATCCTTAAGACCGGAAAGCTCTACTGCGTCGTAGCCCATTTCCTTAACTGCCTTGACCGTGCCGTAGAAATCTCTTCCAAGATCCTCACGTACAGAATATAACTGTAATCCGATAGGTAATGATGCCATGATAAATATCCTCCTTAGTCCAATATACCGATAAGGCCCGAGCGGGTCATGGGTCTCTGTCTTTGGTAGGGAGACTCGATGGTGATATTGGTATTAGTTTCGCTTGAAGTATAGAATGCAGACATGATCTCTACCACGTGGAGCTGCTGCTCACAGTTACAGCGGTAGGGCTTGCCTGTAGAGATCGCCTTTGCCATATCGGCAAGACCGAGACCTCTTGAGTTCTCATTATAATCAAAAATACGGGGCATGTCAATATATTCGGCGGTTCTTCCACGGATAAGCTTGACCTTGCCGTCAAAACAGTTGGGGTCGGGAACAACAATAGTACCTTCAGAGCCGTAGATCTCCAACTTAACGTTGTTGATATAACTTACGTCAAAGGTAGTGAATACGTTTGCGATACAGCCGTTGTCAAAGCGCATTGTACCCATAACGTAGGTGGGAACCTCCACCTTCATCATGTTACCGAACTTCTTTTCGCTCAGTATCGGGCGCTCGGGATAAGAAGCCTTTGCCATACCGGAAACGGTGTTAACTCTGCCTAAGAGATTGATAAGGGTTGTTATATAGTAGGGACCCATATCGAACATAGGGCCACCGCCGTACTGATAAACAAACTCGGGGTCGGGATGCCAGTTTTCGGGGCCGCGGGTGATGAAGTGTGCGGACGCGCCGATAGGCTCACCGATAAATCCGCTGTCGATAAGATGACGGCAGGTCTGTATACCCGTACCCATAAAGGTGTCGGGAGCACCGCCCAGCATAAGACCCTTTTCTTTTGCCAGAGCTACAAGCTCTCTTGCCTCATCAAGGCTGGGAGACAGAGGCTTTTCGGAATAAACGTGCTTGCCGTGAAGCAACGCCTGCTTTGTTACCTCATAATGCTCGTAGGGGCGGGTGATGTTAAGTACGATATCTACCTCGGGGTCGTTAAAGAGCTCGTACATATCCTCATAGAGCTTGGGAATGTTGTATTCCTCTACCGCCTTTTCGGCACGCTCACGGATGAGGTCACATACGCCGATTATCTCAACCTCTCGAAACATTTTAGTCAGGTTTTCAAGATATATGGGACTTATACATCCTACACCTACAAAACCGATCTTAACCTTTTTCATAGAAAAGTCAACTCCTTTCATATGTTTTTATTATACAGCCTTCGGGCTGCTTTTTCTATAATAAAAGTATTTGCGATTTGAAAAAATGGCTGGAAATTCGAGAAAAAGTATGTTATACTATGAAAAAATGGTTATAAGAGGTAGAAAAGATGAAAGCGAGCTGTAAAAAGCTTTATTCCATAATCCATCCCAACGGCTTTGCTATTATGCGGCACAGCCACGCAGACCACGAGCTTGTCTACTGTATAGAGGGAAAGGGTACTGCGGTAATAGGAGACTGCAAATATAATTTTTCCACAGGCAATTACTATATAACCCGCCGAGGCTCCTGTCACACCGAGCAGGATGACTCTACCACAAGGATAATATACTTCTACTTTGATGCACCCTCCGAGCTTGTCAGAGACGGTATGTATACCGATTTTGACGGAGCGGTGCTTTCCTCGGTCAAGCACCTGCAGAAGGAACTGGAGCTTGATGAGCCCTATCGCGACGAGATGGTAGGCAGTCTTATAATCCGTATGCTCATAAAGAGTCTGCGGTCCGTTGATTTCAAGCGTACGAATGAAGGAATACAGCAGGCGGTAAGATATATAGACGAGAACCTGCAGCAGAACATAGACTTCCGCGCCCTTGCCCACCGTCATCACTACAGCTTTGACCGTTTTCGCCACGTTTTTAAGGAGCATACGGGACTTTCACCCCATCAGTACGTGATAAAGGGACGTATTGACAGGGCAAGATTCCTTCTGGAGCTCAATCCGGATACCAGTCTGACAGAGGTTTCTTATAACTGCGGATTTTCCTCATCCTCGCATTTTACCAAGGCATTCCGTTCAAAGGTTGGTATGACCCCCAGCGAATATGCCAAAGCACTGCTAAACGATTGATTTTACAGGAAGAATATGTTATAATGAAATTTGGTATAAAGCAATAACAGTTTGGAGGTATGAAGATGTCAAAAAGAAGATACGGCTTTTTAATTATACTGAGCGTTTTGCTTTTATTACTTACCTGCTCCTGCGGTAGGGAGGCGGAGCCTGCAGAAACAGACGAGATTACCTTGGATACAGAAGAGCTCCCATCGGTGATAACCGACGAGATCACTTCGGAGATAACCGAAGAGGACTTTGCCGTATATACGGAAACTGAAATTCCGGAAACGCAGGATACGGAACCGATGTCTTCAGAAACCGAAGCAATGCAGACTATAAGGCCTGTGGAGATCACGGTGGCTGATGCTCCCGCTGACTGTTATACCGAGCCGGGGAGTTATGAGATATGCTTTCACAGCGATTCGGAATATGCCCGTGACGTTATTCTGACCCCCTCCACTCAGCTCAAGAACTTTAAATTCTATATATACGATATCGATAAGTATATGACCGACAACGTATGCGAGATATCCGAGGTGTTATATTCAAGCGACAGCGTTTCTCCCGACAGACCCTTTGTATGCCGTATATGGATTCCCGAGTTCATCAGCAGCTACGGAATATCCTATGAGGAAAACGGCAAGACCGTGATGCTTATGTTCGGCGAGAGCGGAATGGACGGAAGTGTTCTTCTGACGTCTTATTAAAAAACTCTTAAGAGGTGGATATATGAAAAAAATATTTGCTTTGCTTTTAGTTGCTCTCATGCTCCTGCCTATGTGTATAGGGGTATATGCAGCTCCTCAAAACGAGGTGACGGTCCTGTTTACCCATGACCTTCACTCTCATTTTCTGCCCTCAAAGAACGAAGGTGGCGGAGAGTTCGGCGGTTATGCCAGACTTATGACTGTTATAAACGAGCAGAGAGAAAAGCACCCCGATGCTATCCTTGTGGACGGTGGCGACTTTGCCATGGGTTCACTTTTCCAGACCGCATATCCTACCTCAGCCCTTGAGCTTCGTCTGATGGGTGCTATGGGCTATGACGTCACCACCTTCGGTAACCACGAGTTCGACTACTTGCCTACAGGACTTGCCTCTATGCTCAATGCCGCAAAGGCAAGCGGTGAAAAGACTCCCGAGATAGTTATCTCAAACTATCTGCCTATGGATGCCGACGTAGAGATCAAGGAAGCCTATAACAACTACGGTGTTAAGTCATATACAATAATCGAGCGTGGCGGAGTACACTTCGTTGTTTTCGGTATCTTCGGTTTTGACGCCGACGACTGCGCGCCAAACTCGGGTATGGCTATGATCGATCCTGTCAAGGTTGCTTCCGAGACCGTAGAGCAGGCAGTTGCCGAATGTAAAGAAAAATACAATGCCGAGCCTGTTGTTATCTGTCTTTCCCACAGCGGAGTAGAGGATGACGGCAAGGGTGAGGACTATGATCTTGCAGAGGGTGTAGAGGGTATCGACCTTATCGTTTCGGGTCACACTCACACCACTCTTGAAAGTGCTGTAGAGGTCAACGGAACCTATATCGTTTCCGCTGCCGAATACGGCAAGTATCTTGGTGTCGTTACACTCAGTTCTGACAAAACTCTCAAAAGCTACGAGCTTATCCCCGTTGACGAAACCGTCAAGGATGATCCCGTGATCGCCGCAAAGGTAGAGGAATACAAGACCACCGTCGAGACCGAGTACCTCTCCGATTACGGAGTAGGCTATGATCAGGTGCTGGTAAACAATGAGTACAGATTTGATTCTGTAAACGAGGTATACGCTACCCAGCACGAATCAACTCTCGGCAACCTTTTCTCGGACGCTTACAGATGGGCGGCAGAGAAGACT
>JAZRQH010000159.1:0-9963 GCA_045649645.1 Eubacteriales bacterium | reverse complement strand
GTATTTACGGCGCGGATGATCGCAGGCCAGCCCTCGTAACGGCTCTCGTTACGAACGCCTACAGACTTGATATCGGGAACTGCGATGAAGTACTGCCATACCTTCTCTGCAAGGCCGTTCTTGTCGAACTCCTCGCGCAGGATTGCATCTGCCTCACGAAGTGCATTAAGTCTGTCACGGGTGATAGCACCGAGACATCTTACACCAAGCCCTGGGCCGGGGAAGGGCTGACGGTATACCATAGCGTGGGGAAGGCCAAGAGCCTCACCAACAACTCTTACCTCATCCTTGAAGAGAAGCTTTACAGGCTCGCAAAGCTCGAACTGGAGGTCCTCGGGAAGTCCGCCAACGTTGTGGTGGGACTTAACTGCCTGCTTGCCCTCTGCCTGCTTGATAGACTCGAGGATGTCGGGATAAATTGTACCCTGTGCGAGGAACTCAACACCATCGTTGCTTAACTTTCTTGCCTCGTCAGCAAATACGTTGATAAACTCAGCGCCTATGATCTTACGCTTCTTCTCGGGCTCTGCAACACCTGCAAGAAGATCGAGGAAGCGATCTGTAGCATCTACGTAAATAAGGTTAGCATCAAGCTCTTCGCCAAAGATTCTTACTACGTCCTCAGACTCGTTTTTACGCATAAGGCCGTGGTTAACGTGTACGCAAACAAGCTGTCTGCCTATAGCCTTGATAAGAAGTGCCGCTACAACAGAGGAGTCAACACCGCCGGACAGTGCAAGAAGTACCTTCTTGTCGCCTACCTGCTCTCTGACTGCCTTTACCTGCTCTTCGATAAACGCGTCTGCTAATTCTTTGGTTGTGATTCTCTGCATTGATTCGGGTCTAACGTTTGTATCCATTTTCAATCCTCCTTGGCGTATGATAAACCTTTTTAACAGAAAAATTATATCATATGCTTTTCAATTTTTCAATAATTTTTTATTAGTGTTTTTTAATTTTTTTGTTTTATACAAAAAGACAGGCTGATGCCTGTCTTATCATAGTAAATTTTTGCGCAGTTCTGCTGCGGAAGCGGGATGGATAAGTGCGGGCGCGACGTCAAAGACTGTCTTGCAGCCGCAGTCCTTATTCGTAGCCATTCTGTATGCGGCTCTTGCATAAGCGGTTAGCACGCTTGAGGTAAACTCGGGATTGGAGTCAAGCTTTAAGCTGTACTCGATAACGTGCTTGTTCTCACCCTCAAAGCCGGTCACACCTGTACGGAATACTCTGCCGCCGTGAGGAATACCTGCGTGGTCGCGGTCAAGCTCCTCTTTGGTGATAAAATGCACGGTGGTATCGTAATCTGCAAAATAGTTGGGCATGGTTACGATAGAGCGCTCGATTGCAGCCTTGTCTGCGCCATCCTCTGCCACAACAAAGCACTCACGGGTATGCTTCTGTCTTGTGGTAAGCTCGGGGTTCTCACCGTTACGAACGGCTGTGAGAGCATCCTCTACGGGGATAGTATACTGGCGCGCGACAACAACACCGTCGATACGGCGGATAGCGTCGCTGTGTCCCTGGCTGACACCCTTGCCCCAGAAGGTATAGTCGTGGCCTGTGGGAAGTATAGCCTGACCCATAAGACGGTTGAGGGAGAACATACCGGGGTCCCAGCCTACGGAGATAATGCCTACAGTACCGTTCTCACGGCATACCGCATCCACGTTTGCAAAATGCTCGGGGATACGGGCGTGGGTATCAAAGCTATCTATAACGTTGAAGTATTTTGCCATAGCGGGGGTCTGGGTAGGCAGGTCGTTTGCACTACCGCCGCAGAGTACAAGAACGTCTATCTCATCCTTGTGTGCTTCTGCCTCGTCCATATGATATACAGGTACACCTGTACGGGTCTTAATAGATTCGGGCGCACGGCGGGTAAAGAGAGCTACAAGCTCCATATCCTCTGCCTTTGTAACTGCCGCCTCAACACCGCGGCCGAGGTTACCGTATCCTGCTATTGCTACTCTTATCTTCATAGTATCAATCCTTTTTCAAAAATATGTAATTATTATATTACATACCCATAAATCTTGTCAATAAAAATCCGCAGAAAATTCTGCGGATTTTAAATTTATTCTACTGTGATCTTATAATAGTTAAAGCTCTCATCATCATACTGAACGCAGAAGCAGGAGCACGCCCCTGCACCCATTAATCGAGTGTGAGATATGTTATTGCTTTTTATACAATGCCCGATATATTACTCAACTGTTATGGTATAGTAGTTGAAGCTTTCATCATCATACTGAACACAGAAAGTATATATACCTGCATTCAGCTTAACTGTGACATTGCCGTTTTCGTCTATCTTTGAGGGCTTGATAGCTACCGAGCCGCTTGCCGCCTTGATCTGTGCTGCGGTCTTATACTCGCCCTTGGCATAGCGGATATTATAAAGTCCGTCAAGATTGCCGAATACTACGGTGTTGCCATTCTGCTCTACGGTAGGTTCTTTCTTCTGCACCTCGTAGGTATAGAACGCTTCATAGCCGTCGTTATAGACTACTGCAACGGTAACGGTGCCGTTGTCACGGTACTGTATGAGGTACTCGTCTGCACCCTTGATACTTGCCTTTGCGGTAAAGCCGCGGTGTCCCACCGCTTTTTTAAGCTTACCTACGGTATCGTGATCTCCGTAGGCGGTACGGATGACCTTGACGTTCTCAAGATTCTTTACGGTAAGCTGTAGTCCGTTGACCTCAAACTCAGGCTCAATGCCCGTGGTTGCGGTCTTGAGAACCTCACAGCTTCCGTCGTTGTATCTGATATATACCGTATGAACTGCATGGTTCTTTACCACATAGGTATATTCGGTTGCAGTACCGAGCTTTGCCGCACCTATGGAGATAAGCATATTATTCTTAACCTCACGGTAGGTGTCGTAGTCACCCTCGGCAATAAATATGTCCTTTATATCACGGAGATTGTGCATGGTGAGCTGTACACCCTCGCTTGTAAGGAAGGGCTGAGCCGCGGTGGAGATAATGCTAAGACTTTCGAGACGGAAGAAAATATCGGAAGAATCAAGGTCGCTCTGATAGAGCTGTACTGCTATGACGTTACCTGTTTTCTTGAGGTTAAAGGACTCAATCAATGCCGTATCGGTTATATCTATATATCCCTCCTCGGCGTTGGAGGAATTTTTGCCGTTATAGCCAAGACCCTCACCGATATTGTCGGTATTGAAGCTTGCCGCAAGAACACCGTTGATATATACGTTGATGCCGTCGTCAAAATTCAGCTTGCCGTAGAGTCTTGAAACGGTATCCGGATAATCGAGGTCAAAGGTTGCACGGAAGAAATAGTTAGGTATATTGTCCCCTGAATCGCTGTGGCCTTTGGGATAATACTGCTGCAGAAGGTTCTTGGGAGTATAGCTACCTACAGCTGCGATAGCTCCCTTCTTTGCACCAAAGGAGCCTGTAGCACTCTTCCAGCTGCTGTCGTCATAGTCTGCAGCCTTCCAATCCCCTGCGGGGACGTCAATGTTATCCCAATAGCTCCATACAGTATCACTCTCTGTGATAACGGTGGATTCCACTACGGGAATGAGCTTTCTTTCCTTGGTGGTGGTATTACCCGCCTTATCGGTAACGGTATAGGTAACGGTGGTAACACCTCTCATGTCCGCTGTACCGCTTATCTTTATATCCTCGGTAAGCTCCATATCTACGTTGTCGTATGCAGTGACACCGTAGGTGAGATCGATCTCATCCACAGAGGTAAAGTATGTCTCTGCCGGAACGTTGAGTGTGGGCGGTGTGGTATCCTCTGCTACCGTACGGTGGATTGCAAAGAAGTCCATCATATCGCCCATGGTATTATCCGCACCTACGTAGTAGGTGGTGTAGGTCATAGAGCTTTCGGTTACGTCAACCTTGGTTATGGTAGGAATATTCTCCTCGCTTGTAGCATAGGCAAAGGGCATCTGTGATGAATAGAGCTCATAATACTTACTGCCTGTGGAGGAGTTAGCTGTGAGGTAGAAAACGTCACCCTCTGCCGGATCATCGTATGCGCCGTAGTGGTCACCCATAGCGTTTGTATATCTGCCGACATCATCGATCACGGTATTACCGTTTATCATATAAGCTCTGGTATAAACGTGGTCGTGACCTGAAAGCACCGCATCAACGCCTACCTCGGAGAAAACAGGGGCGAGGCGCTCACGCTTGTCGATATTACCGGAATCCTTGGCACGCACGCCTGCAGAATATATACTCTGATGGAAGGTAACTATAGTCCAGGTAGGCTCGCCGTAAATAGCCTTATATTCCGCAACAGCATCTCTTACAAAAGCGGAATGGGTGGTAACGCTGTCCTTGTTAAGGTTAAGGGACATAATGAGACATCCCTCGTATTCTATCCAGTAGTCTCCTGCATATTTACCGCCGCTGGCTTTACTTGCGCTATCGACATCGGTATATGTATAATGCTCGCTGTAGCCGGCGCCGTTATCATGGTTACCGCTGGTGGTAACGAGCATGTTGGAGCGAAGCCACTCGGGATCTGCAAAGCCCTCGTGCTGGGCAACGGTGGAGTTCTTATTGACCTGGTCGCCTGCACTCATAAGGAAGTCTATATCGTCGCCAAACCAATCCTCAACGTTTGCAAGGGTGGTGTTCCAAGCCACGGTATCAGAGGAGGTACCGCCTGCTCCTATCTGAGGGTCACCCGCAAGAAGGAAGGAAAACGCTCCGTCGGTCTTGTCTGAAACGTCATAGTTATATACAGGAGACCAACCTGTAGCATCGCTTCCTACACGGTAGCTGTAGGAGGTGCTTGATTTAAGACCTGTCATCAAAGCACGTCCGGTATATTTAACGTTTGTACCTGCATCCTTTGTCGCCTCAAGAGTTATTGCATCCGAGGGCATAGCTCCGTTTACAAGCTTTGCGGTCTCGGTGTACTGAAGGTACTCCTGCGCATCAGATGAAGATGTCCAGGTAAGATGTACGCTCTCGGGAGTCTTGCCCGCTGTGATAAGAACATCTGTACCGTGTCCCTTTGCAGCAGCAACAACAGGCTGAACAACTTCAGCACTACCTATCTCGGCTGCGGAAGGCATAAAGCAAAATGCTGACAACAGCATTGCCGATACAAGTAAAAATGATAAGATCTTTTTCATATCCGACCTCCATAGTTTATATCTTAAATCAATTATACCAATAAACTCCTATAAAGTCAACAACGAGTGGCATATACCACTCGTTGTGTCTTATTTGAATGATCTCTTTGCTGTTACGATATAATTACCGTCAACAAGCTCAACATCAAGCTGACCCTTCCAGTCGCTGTCAACCTCAGAATAGTTGATAACAAAATGTGTATCGTCGATCTGTGTATAGCCGTCGTATATGGGGGAAGGTCCGCCGTAACCAAAACCACCATAGTAGATAAAGCTAAGCAGATCTGTCTCCTCGTCGTAGGTTATTTCTATTCCGTCGTAGTTACCTACTGCATCTGCCGCGGTAAGCGCAACACCTAAATATCTTGTAAGTACATCGTTGATGTCAGAAAAGAGATAGCGGTGAGTATAGATCATATTATCATAATCACCGACAAATTCCTTACGCTCTGTCTGCATTTTTGCCCACTCTAAAAGCTCGTACTTGCTTACGTTCTCGATAGACTCAAAGGTGGGGAAAAACATAAACTTTTCGGGATATGATTCAAAAATTCTGTGAAGAGGATCTGCGGAAACAAACTCAGCCTGTGCAACAAGCATCATGATACGAGCTGCCTGAGCACGGGTAGAGTTGCCGTTAGGCTCAAGCTTGCCGTTCATACCTGCGATAAAGCCTCTTGCAACAGCCCACTTAACGGGAACCTCTGCCCAGCTCTGTACCTTGCTTGCATCGGGGAACTCAGCAAGATCTGCAGACTCGGAAACGTCCATACCGTTCTTTTCAACGTAAACATAGAAGAATCTTGCAAGCTGCGCACGGGTGATGTTGTTGTTAGGACCGAACTTGGTTTCGGAGAGACCGCTGGTATAGCCGTTCTCAACCGCCCAGCATACTACCTCGTTGTACCAATGAGAGGGCTTAACGTCCTCAAAGCCGGAATCTACACCCTTATACTGCTCAAGGTCAGCTCCGTCACCCTTTGCAAGCATCATAAGAAACTGCGCACGGGTAAGGTTATTGTTGGGAGCAAAGGTGTCCTCGGTCATTCCTGCAACGAAGCCTGCCTTAACACAGAACTCTACCGCATCATAGAACCAATGGCTTTCCTTAACGTCCTTGAAGGGGTTAACGTACTCACGCATAGGAAGCTCGTTATAAGCTACAAAACCGCAAACGGTACAGATGCTGAACTCCAAGCCGTATGAATCATAACCGGGCTCGGTGTGAATTATCCATTCAACGTGATTATGCTCGTTTGTAGCGGGGATAGGCTCGTTATAGCTGTCACCGCACTCGCAGGTGTATTTCATAACACCCTCTGCACCGCAGGTAGGCTCTTCTACAACCTCAGGGGTGTAGCTGTGAGTGTGCTTTGCTTCCTCAAGCCATGTGTGGAGATTGTCAAAGAAGCCTATACCGTCTGTAGTAACGTAGTCGAATACCATTACGCCGCGGATCTGACTCTTTACTGCAAGCTCAGCCTTGATCTTTGCGGATTCCTCGTCATCGTAGGTAAGGAATACTCCTTTGGATGCGTTGTAGAGATAGGGTGCCTTTGCTGTGTCATCCCAGTATCTTACGTAGCCGTTCTTATTTATGTAGGAAGCTTTGAGAACAGAGTAATGGAGGTATGCCTCATTTGAGGTCTCGTCAAGAGTACCGGGCTGATAAAGACCGTTGTTAACGTTGGGTACACCTGTCCAGCGACGGGCATACATACCGATACCTGCCACGATCTTGTCTGCGGGAATGCCCTTTTCAAGATAAAGTGCGATATCCTCCTCAACGCTTGCGCCTGCAAAAACAGGGTTATCATCTGCCTTGGGATTAGCGTGATGGTGGGTGATACCCTTGGTAGCGTTACCTACGTGGAGGTCATAGCTCATGATGTTAAAGTAGCTTACGTACTGAGCAAGATCATTCATCTTAAAGAGGCTAAACGCCCATTCGCCTGCAGGAACAGCCATAGAAAGAACGTAGTCCTTGCCGTTCTCCTTAGAGCGCGCATCAAAGCCCTCGCGCATATGCTTCATAAAACGAACGTAGTTGTTCTTGGGATTGTTACCCGAGCCGGGGAACTCGTAGTCGATATCAAGACCGTCAAAGCCGTACTGATCGATAATAGAGAGCATCTCGTTTGCCAGTCTCTTTGCACGGTCGGGGCTGGTGAACCAGCTCTCGAAGTCGTTGATGTTGCCGTTGGCAACAGTAAACACGAACTTGATATCGGGGTTCTGTGCATAAGCCTTTTCCTTCCACATATCAAGTCTTGCGGAATGGGTATGGGTGATGATGGGGTCACCCTCCTTGTAGCCCATTGCGCTAACAATGACTGTTGCGGGGTGATAGTTAAGTACGTCAATGTTGGTAAAATCCTTAGTGCCGGGGATAGCAGAAGCATTGAAATATGCAACCACCAGAGGATCGTATTCCTGCTCCTCTGTCACAGCAGGATCTGCTGCACTGACAAATACCAAAGAAGACATAAGCATCAAAAGACAAAGAATGAATGCTGAAAATCTTTTCATATATTTTCTCCTTAAAATGTAATCTGTTTTATATCAAGCAGAATATCTGCTTATGATCTCGTCCTGAGCGTCGCTTCCAAGCTCAATGAACTTGATGGAAAATCCGCCTATACGGATGATAAGGTCGGTGTGATCCTCGGGATGCTCTTTAGCATCGATAAGATCTTCCACGCAGGCTGTAGTGATCTGCGCCAGCTGACCGCCGTTGTTAAGGAAGGTATTGAATGCATCCACCATATTCTGACGAAGCTCGGGGGTGGAGATAAGAGGGGTGGGGATGGTCACGTTACAGGTGGTACCGCCTACACCGAGGTCCAGCGGAAGCTTTGCCACAGAATTGAGCATTGCGGTAACGCCGTTCTTGTCCATACCCGGACGGGGACCTATAGAGTTACCGAGAGGCTCGCCTGTCTTACGTCCGTCGGGGGTAGCCCAGGTGTTGTTACCGTAGTACATACCACCGCTGAGCAGCGAGCAAGCGCCCGAATACTCCTGACCGCGGATTGACTTATACTTCTTACACTCGCTCCAGAAGCTGTGAAGCACACGGTGTGCCATCTCGTCAGCATCGGGGTCGTCGTTTCCGAACTTAGGTGAGCGGTTGAGAAGAAGGAGTCTCTCCTTCTCGTAGCCCTCAAAGTTTGCAGCAAGGGCTGCCTCAAGAGTCTCACGGGAGATGAGCTTTTCATCGTAAACCAGCTTCTTTATAGCCGTAAGTGAGTCTGCAACGACAGAGGAGCCTGCTGTCTCTACACAGCCGTAGTTATATACAGCACCGCCGTCGTCAAGGTTAAGCCCCTTTTCGATACAAGCCTCGGTAAAGGGGGTCTTGACCAGCTTTGCATAGTTTATTGCTCTTACCGTCTGACCGATATCGCACACCTCGCAGAAATGCTTGGTGAACATCTTGACGTTAGCCTCATATGCGTTCCAGAGATCCTCAAATCTCTCGTAATCGGTGATCTTACCCGTAGGCAGACCCAAGCGTACGTCGGGATGGTAACGGGAATAACCGTCGTTTAAGGTGTATTCAAGTATCTTTGCAAGATTTATTACTCCGTCCTCACAACCGAAGTTAGACTTACCGGGTATCTCCAGCTCCTGACATCCGAGAAGCGAATAGTTCATGGCATCCTTGGGTTCAACACCGTAGTTGTTTATAAATGCGGGAATGATAGTGGAGTCGCTTGCCACGGTGGGATCGCTCATACCCTCGGACCACATCTGCACCACAAGGGCGAGCAGTCGGGGGTCGGATTTTTCGTTTACACGTACCGACATACGGGGATGGGTAGCGTGGTTGCGGCGAAGTATCTGGAGCATGAGGAAGGTCAGGTCGTTTGCAGCGTCCTCCCCTGTTGCGGGAACTATACCGCCAACGGTGATGTTATGTACACCGTGCTCGTAGAACTTCATCATAAGGCTTGCGGTAACCTCCTCGGCAAATGCCTTATCCTCCTTTACCGCCTCCTTGAAGGCAATCTCCTCCAGCCAGTCGTCGCTGTCGCTGCCGCCGCCCACCTGATCCATGATGTATATCACATCGCCGCCGTCGTTGAACACCGGCTCGTAGAGGGAAATTGGCTCCACTATTGCCTCAAGGGCGATGACCACATCCTCCCGGCGGCAGTTCATGTCCTGGGCGATCCTTGTGAGGGAGGGCTCTCTGCCCATCTCCCTTGTGAGGCGCTCCTTGCTCTGCATGGCCCGGTAGGCAAGGTCCCTCATGGAGCGACTGACCCGAATGGAATTGTTGTCCCGCAGAAAACGCCGGACTTCACCGATTATCATGGGCACTCCATAGGTGGAGAACTGTACCCCTTGACTTAAATCGAAATTGTCGATGGCTTTTATAAGGCCAATACACCCCACCTGAAAGAGGTCGTCGGGGTTCTCGCCCCTGCCGCCAAATCGCTGGATAACGCTCAGGACAAGACGCAGGTTGCCGGCGATAAGCTCGTCCCTTGCGTTTTTGTCACCGTTGTGGCTCTTTTTTAGCAGTTCTGTTGTCTCGCTGTTTTTCAGCACCTTCAGTTTGGAGGTATTTATTCCGCAGAGTTCAACTTTGGTCCCGATCATATTTTTGCTCCTTTCCGTTTAAGACGGAAATATTATTGGCGGGAGCAAAAAGAAAAATACAGCCATGACAATGCATGACTGTATCTGACAAATTATTCTGTTTTATCTTCTGACGGAAATTCCTCTGCCTGCAAGGTAATCCTTCAGCTCGGGGATAGTTATCTCCTTAAAATGGAAGAGGGATGCTGCCAGAACCGCATCGGCTTTGGCGGTTTCGAAGG
>JAZRQH010000158.1:0-24819 GCA_045649645.1 Eubacteriales bacterium | reverse complement strand
AGCTTCACTTATAATTTAGGTAACGTATGGGGTGACAGCTTTACCCTTAAGACCTACCTTATAAACGGAGTGTCAAACTACTCGGCATCCCAGGTCAAGGCTGCGTTCTGTGAATTCAACAAGGCAGGCGGACAGGTGCTTCCCGGACTTACGGCAAGACGTACAAGTGAGGCAGAATACTTCCTTTCCGGTACGGTAGTAGATACCACCTATACCATTACCTTCAACGGTAACGGCGGTACGGTTGTAGGTACGTCCAGCTACAAGATCAAGACAGGTCAGGTGTATAAGGACGTTATGGGTAACGGTCCCACTGCTACCAGAAGCGGCTATACCTTCGCAGGCTGGTATAACGAAAAATATTCTTATACCCTTAACGTAAACGACTATTTTGCAGTATCCGAAAACGCTACCTTTAAGGCTATATGGATAGAGAATCCCTCTGATACAACCGTAAAGACCTATACCGTCACCCTTAACGGCAATGGCGGTACCGTTGCGGGCTCTACAACGTACAAGATACAGAAGGGTCAGTATTTCTATGAAGTATTTGCTTCAATGCCCAAGGCAACCCGTGACGGCTATACCTTGAAGAGCTGGTATAACGAAAAGTACGGTTATACTCTCGCTCTGACGGATCTTTTCAATGTTGAAGATAATGTAACCTTCAAGGCTCAGTGGGAAAAGATAGAGGATACAACTCCCACACCTGCCCCTGATACATCGGGCAAGGCATATACTATCACTTTTGATCCCAACGGCGGCACAATGGTTGGTGCTACTGTATACGGCATCAACACAGGTGACAAATATGTGGACATTTTCGGTACCATGCCCGTGGCAGTAAGAACAGGGTACACCCTGTCGGGCTGGTATAACGAAAAGTACGGTTATACCCTTTCTCTTAACTCCTCAGAATATTTTGCAATAGCTGAAAGTGCCACGTTTAAGGCAGTATGGACAAAGGACACATCTGCAGGCTATACACTGACCTTTGATGTCAACGGTGGCAGTATGCCCTCCGGTTACAAGAGCTCCTATACATTCGAGTACGGACAGAAATATGAAGATGTGATAGGCGGATTCCCCATACCCACCAGAACCGGTTATTCATTTGATGGCTGGAAGCACGAGGCTTCAGGCACGGTATTTACTTCTTCATGGGGTAGCAATTACTATGCCATAACCGAGAACGCAACCTTGAAGGCAGTATGGACAGCTGACAAGTACCGTATCAAGTACTACGATCAGGGCGGTTCGTCATTCTCGGGTACACACGCTTCAGGTTATCCCGAAACCTATAGCTACAGTTCTTCTACAACACTTAAGAACCCCACCAAGGCAGGTTATACCTTTAAGGGGTGGTATCTTGACTCTGCCTGCACAGGCAGTAAGGTGACTACTCTTGCGGCAAAGAGCTATCTTGCTACCATTAAGCTTTATGCAAAGTGGGAGCTTGCAAACTATACCATAACCTATAAGGACCAGAACAATGCCGCCTTCACGGGCACACACGATGTGGGATATCCTACAGTTCATTACCCTCAATATGACACAGCCCTGCTTGCTCCCTCCAAAGTAGGCTACACCTTCCTCGGATGGTATCTCGACAAGGCTTGCAGTGCTTCTCCCGTAAGCGTGCTTAAGGCAAATGCATACGATGCCAACGTCACCGTATATGCAAAATGGCAGGCAAACACTTATGCTATCAATTATTATGATCCCTACGGTGAGGATCTGACAGGCGTTCTTGCGGACGGCTCACCTGCAACTCACACTTACGGTACAGCAACAACACTTAAAGATGCGACCAAGGACGGATACAGCTTTGGCGGTTGGTATACCGATGAGGCCTGCAGCGGCACCAAGGTGACCTCCCTTGCCAAGACAGGTTACACCGAGGACATAGACCTCTATGCACTTTGGATCGACAATGTATACAGCATCACATATAAGGATATGGGCGGCGCTGCATTCAGCGGCAGTATGCCCGGTGCTCCTATCTATCACACCTACGGCACCAAGACCAAGCTGTTGACACCTGCAAAGACAGGTTACACCTTTGGCGGTTGGTATACAGATGCTGCCTGCAGTGGCAGCAAGCTCACTACTCTTGATGCAAAGAAATACAGCGACGATATTACTCTGTATGCAAAGTGGACTGCAAACACTTACACCATCACATATAAGGACTATAACAACAAGAGCTTTACAGGCACACATCCTTCGGGATACCTGAAAAAGCATACCTATGCTACAGATACAGTATTGCTCAATCCCGCAAGAGAAGGATATACGTTCCTTGGTTGGTATCTTGACAAGGAATGTACAGGTACTTCAATTACCCGTCTTTCGGGAACAGGCTATACTGATGACATTATCCTTTATGCAAAGTGGGCGGTAAAAACCTATAAGATCACATACAAGGATATGGGCGGTACGGCATTTAGCGGTTCAATGAGCGGTGCTCCTGCCGTGCATACCTATGATGTCAAGACAACTTTAGTAGAGCCCATCAAGACAGGTTATACCTTTGGCGGTTGGTATACTAATTCTGCTTGTACAGGCAGTAAGGTAGCTTCTCTGTCAAAGACAGGTTATACCGCAGACATCACCCTGTATGCAAAGTGGACGGTAAACAGCTATAGTATTACTTATAAGGATCAGAACAACAAGAGCTTTACAGGCGATCATCCTTCGGGATATGCCAAGAAGCATACCTACGGAACATATACCGCTCTTCTTAATCCTACAAAGAAGGGTTATACCTTCCTCGGTTGGTACACCGATTCCGCTTGCACAGGCAGTGCTGTGACAGGTCTGTCAGCTACAGGTTATACAGCCGATATCACTCTATATGCAAAGTGGAAGCAGAACGGATATACCATAACATATCTTGACAAGAACGGTGCTGCTTTCAGCGGAACTCTCGGTGCGGGAACCCCCGGGGAGCATTATTACGGAACCAAGACCACACTGGTAAACCCCACGAAGACCGGTTACACCTTTGAGGGTTGGTACACCAAGGCAGGCTGCGGCAGCGGTAAGGTAACCTCGCTCGGAGCAAAGGATTATACAGCAGACATTACCCTTTATGCAAAGTGGTCTGTTAATACCTACAAGATCACCTATAAGGATCAGGGCAATGCTTCCTTCTCGGGCGATCATCCTTCAGGCTATGCAAAGAAGCATACCTATGATGCTAACACCCAACTTCTTAATCCTACAAAGAAGGGTTATACCTTCCTCGGTTGGTACACCAACGCATCCTGCACAGGCAGCGGAGTAACCGTGCTTTCAGGCAAGGGATATACAAGCGATATTACCCTCTATGCAAAGTGGAAGGCAAACACCTACAGGATCACTTACTATGACAAGGGCGGTGCTGTATTCAGCGGAAGCTTTGGTTCAGGCACTCCCACAGTTCATACATACGGCACCAAGACCACACTTGTAGCACCCACCAGAGCAGGCTATACATTTGTTGGATGGTACACCAAGTCGGGCTGTGGCAGCGGCAAGGTAACCTCGCTCGGAGCAAAGGATTTTACAGGTGACATCATCCTTTATGCAAAGTGGAAAA
The DNA here is from genome assembly GCA_045649645.1 of Eubacteriales bacterium. Classification (GTDB taxonomy): domain Bacteria; phylum Bacillota; class Clostridia; order Oscillospirales; family CAG-272; genus RGIG7300. Next base: position 21,236 of record JAZRQH010000158.1, on the reverse strand, counting down.
AGAAATAACACAAAGGAAAAAGCCCCGAAACGGGGCTTTTTCTTTACATCTTATTAATTGAAATACCAATTGAAAAATGATATAATAATCAATTAGTGACTATTAATATTAATACAAAGGGGTATTTTAATATGAAACTGATGAAGAGGGTGCTTTGTATAGTTACCGTATTGACTATGCTTGTTCCCATGATGACATTCATGTCCAATGCGGCTACGTACACAGTTACCTTTAATGCCAATACAGGTACAGGCGGTCCGGGTTACGTTACTACAGGCGGCACGCTTACCATACCCGCAGCTGAGCCCTCAAAGGACGCAATGACCTTCCGCGGCTGGGCAACCACAGCGGAAAATGCGGCTGTTGGTATTGTTGCATACAGCCATAACGCCAAGTACGGCGGTTCATCAAAAATAACCGTAACAGGCAACACCATGCTTTTTGCCGTTTGGGCATATACAGTAAAGCTCAGTAGAGGTGCAGAGGGTGCGGGTACATCGGTAGTTACAAAGTATAAGTTCCCCGGCGCCGACCTTGAGCTTCTTACAAGTAAGTCAGGCATCAAGTCAAGCTATGGTATGTATCCCGCAGGTAACGGACAGCGTTCCTTTATTGAATGGAATACTGCGCAGGATTCAACCACTTCAAAGGGTGTTGGTACAGCTTTTCGCAGTAAATATAACGTAAATGCCAATACCACCCTTTATGCTATATGGGGTTACCCCATTCAGTATAATGCTGACGGCGGCTCTTTCCCCGAAACAGGCAACAGCATATTTTTAAAGTATGTTTGTGATTGTGATGACAACAATTATCAGAACCCCAAAACTCTTTACGGAAATTTTGACCTTCCCGAAGGTTCAAATAAGCCTGTAAAGAAAGGTTGCCGCCTTTATACCATGTCGGACGGCAGAGTGTTCTATGCACTTCTTAATTCTGATATGTCCTTCTTCACCACCGAAACAGCACAGCAGAATCTTACCATTCCTCCCACAGGCGGCAAGCTTCCCTGGAGCGTATTCCATACCACCACAACAGAGTACGGCGATACAGCAGTAGAGTTCTACGCTATTTGGGAGCCTTCCGTAACCTATAAGGCAAACGGCGGCGAGGGTGAGGACGTTGTTGAATATATCGAATGGGACTGGGACGGTCTTCATATATATGACGACTATTATGTTAAGGGCGATATCTTTACCAAACAAGGCGCAGAGCTTAAGGGCTGGAACACCAAGCCTGACGGTTCGGGCAAATCCTATTCTATTGGCAAGAATATCGGCGGCGAGAGAAGCAATTCCGATCCTATCACTCTCTATGCGCAGTGGGAAGATAAAAAGTATACGGTAAAATATAATGCCAACGGCGGCGAGGGTGCTCCTGCGGCTCAGACCAAGACCGATGGCGTTGATCTTAAGCTCAGCACAGTGATCCCCAAGAGAACAGGATATATCTTTGAGGGCTGGTCTGAAGACAAGAATGCAGAAACTCCCACCTACCTTGCAGGTTCGGTATATACAAAGAACAAGGGCGTTACCCTTTATGCGGTATGGGAGGATATTGCTCGTCATACCTATAGCACAGTATATGATCCTGCACCCACCTGTACAAGCGAGGGTGTTGCATACCATACCTGTGTGCAGTGCGGATTTTCTTACGTTGAGAATCTTTTGGCGCTCCCCCACACATACGGAGAGTGGAGTCCCAACGGTGACGGAACTCAGTCAAGAATATGCTCTGTGTGTACGTATACGGATACAGACAACTGTACTTATACAATCACCTATGAAAATATGGAGGGTGCACAGCTCGGTGAGGGTACCCCCACCACTCATACCTACGGAGTTACCACTTATCTTGTTGCTCCCACAAAGACGGGCTATACCTTTGCAGGGTGGCATAACGAGAGAGGTACTACGGTTACCACCCTTACCAAAACAGGCTATACCGATAATATAACCCTTACCGCTAAATGGACCGCCAACAGCTATAAGATTACCTACAAGGATAAGGGCAATGCTACCTTCTCAGGCAAGCTTCCCTCGGTTTACAACAAAACTCACAGCTATGGCACAGAGACCCTTCTGCCCGTACCTGCCAAGACAGGATATTTCTTCCGTGGCTGGTATACCGATAAGGCATGCGAGACCACTGCTGTAGAGGTTATCGGTGCTACCGATATCACAGCTTCTATTACTCTCTATGCCAAGTGGGAAAAGAAGATCTTCAATATCACCTACCGCGATATGGGGGATGCCGATTTCAGCGGTGTTCATCCAAGCGGCACACCCGTTATCCATACCTGGGGAGTCAACACCAATCTTAAAAAGCCTACCAAGCTCGGCTATCTGTTCAGCGGGTGGTACCTTGATCCCGAATGCACGGGTACTAAGGTCTCATCCTTGCCCAAGTCAAGCTATAATGACGATATCACTCTTTATGCCAAGTGGACCCCTGTAAGCTATACCATAGGCTATAAGGACAAGGCAGGTGCTACCTTTACAGGCAAGCTGCCCTCAGGTTATATCAAAAAGCATACCTATAACACCGAGACTACACTCCCCATACCTACAAAGACAGGCTATACCTTCCTGGGCTGGTATCTTGATAAGGCATGTAATACCGATCCTGTTACTGTGCTCGGTGCTACAGACTATACATCTACCGTGTATGTATATGCTAAATGGCAGGTGAACAGCTATACCATCACCTACCGTGATATGGGCGATAACGATTTCAGCGGCACACATCCAAGCGGCACACCTACCGTTCATACCTACGGCAAAAACACAACACTCAAGAAGCCTACAAAGGTGGGTTACACCTTCAGCGGCTGGTATCTTAACCCCCAGTGCACAGGCAGCAAGCTGTCATCTCTTGCAAAATCCTCTTATAAGGACGACATCACACTTTACGCTAAGTGGACCGCTTATCAGTACACCATCACCTACCGCGACAAGGGTAACGGTACCTTTACAGGCACTATGCCCTCGGGATATGCAACCAAGCATACATATGACAGCGATACAACGCTTCCCGTACCTACCAGAAAGGGATATACCTTCAAGGGTTGGTATTTTGACAGAGCCTGCGAGACCTCACCCGTAACCGTTTTGGGCGGAAAGGACCACACCGCAAGCTTCAATCTCTATGCCAAATGGGAAGCAAACGTATATACCGTAACCTATCTCGATAAGGGCGGAAATGAATTCAGCGGAGTGCTTGCAAACGGTACTCCCATGACCCACACCTATAACAAGACCACGACCCTCAAGAATCCTACAAGAGAGGGCTATACCTTCGGCGGCTGGTATACCAACGCCTCCTGCACTAAGAAGGTAACAAGTCTTTCTAAGACCGGTTATACTGCAGATATTATTCTGTACGCCAAGTGGACAGCGAAATAACAAATCAAAAGACGATGCAGAACAAACTGCATCGTCTTTGTGATTATTAAGAATTGAGAAACTTACAAATAACGTCAAACTGATATTTAAATCTATCATCACATATAAATTTTTTGTCTGATTTTTGATATTCCTGTACGCTGGAGCAGAGAAGTCTTGTTAGTTCTTTAATGTTATGTTCAAGCTGTTTTGTCAGATCGTCACCCTCGTATATTTTAGCTAACTTCCATTCGACACTGTCAACAAATCCGGGAGATTGACAAGCGAGCTCGAGGGCTTTTTCTTTTCGCTTGCTGTCGTTGTATATCATACAAAGTATGGAGCTTGCACAATGTCTCCATCTGTCTTCGGTGCATTCATATAATATCCTTTCGCACAGCTCATGCGCTTCGTTGAAATATTCTCTTCGGTTCTCCCCTTCGGCGTGTTTGCCCTTCCACCAAAGATCAGATGCCAATAGCTGCATAAAAAACCAGCAGTCGGGGAATTCCCGTAGCCCTTGACGGATAAGAGAGATTCCTTCGTCAATGTTATGCTCAACGATCAAGCTGCCGTCCTCACGGGGAGCTGTACGGCGTATACGGTTGTATTCGTCGGTTATTTTCTGTATTTTTTTGTTTTTTTCTTCTTCGTCAATTCCTAATAAAGTGTCCACACTCACCCCGTAAAATGCCGCAATTCCGGGTAAGAGCGTAATGTCAGGCATGCCTTCGCCCCGTTCCCATTTTGATACCGCCTGAACAGATATTCCTAAATATACCGCTAAATCTTCTTGACGGTTACCTTCTTTGTGACGCAGCTCTTTCAGCTTTTTGTCAATGATTATATCCATCGTATACCTCCCGTGATTTGGTTTACACTTTTATTATAAATCAGCATACTGTCAAAATCAATAACCGCTTATTTTAATAAAACTCTGTAAATTGAACCTAAGGTTGAATTATCCGAGAAAGCTGTTTCCGACGATATATCCGCAACCAAAGGAGGGCTTTTTGAAGAGCGTTTGTTCCAATACCTGTAATGAAACCGCAATTTCAACCGCTTTTGTCTTGGAGAAAAGATAACTCGCAGATTTGTTCGTTCGGGAAATTTCGATCGCACCGACAGAGACAAGATCTTCTGTTGCGGACAGGACCGTTTCCATCGGAAGCTTACAGGCATCGGATACCTCATTAAGAGAAAATTCATAGCTGTGGATATCGTTGTTTTCAAAAAAATCGGGGAGAGAGCACAAATCATGAGGGCGCTTTTCAAATGCCTTTGTATATAGATAGTTTATAACAGTCCTGACGTTATTATCGCAAAGCTTTTTTGCCGCAGAGAATAGTTCTTCATTTTCAAATATGTAATCACCTCGGCTTATATCAAAGTCGGAAGAGATTACGGACAAAGAATCGGATATAAAAGCCGCACCCTTTTCGGTATATGAAATAATGCCTACCGATTGTTCGGGATCTATGCCTACGGTCTTTTCGGAGAACAGGTCGATTTTCAATATTTGTTTAAGTGCCGGTCTGTCAAAAAGAAGCTGTCTGTAAAGAAAGTCTTTTACCGAATCCTGTGCATCCGCGGCAAAAGAATTTTCTCTTTCTATGGCTGAAGCCACGGAGGTGTCGTACAGATCGTATAACGATATTTTCAGCACTTCTGTCAGCTTTGGTAAAAGCAAAATGTCAGGCATTGAAGCTTCTGATTCCCATTTGGACACCGCTTGGTTTGTAACTCCTAACGCACAGCCCAATTCCTCTTGTGTCAGCTTGCAGATCTTTCTGAATTTAGCGATATTTTTACCGATACTCATAGTTTTTTCTCCTTCAAAAGATTTAAGAAAGTTTTTGTTTGCCGCAGTATTATTTTATCACATTTCTATTCGGAAATAAAGATAATATCGGTGGAATATATGATCGGTAAGCCACTTGAAATCGCCATATGGTTGGAAAATATAAGTATAGATACATTTTCAGAATAAAAACGATTGCAACGTCTCATATCGGACATGCAATGGTGTTGCATTACTGCAACATCAACCGAGGAAACGTCAACACCGATGTTGCATTACTGCAACACCAAACGGTGAAACACAAACAATGATGTTGCATTACCGCAACATCAAACAAGGGAAAACGTGATAATGATGTTGCATTACTGCAACATCCGTCAGGAGAATGTAAACAAAGGTGTTGCATTTGCGCAACACCGAATGGGAGAATGTAAATAATGCTGTTGCACTACCGCAACAAGGCGTTACGGATTCTCTACCGTAGGTTTACATCTGACGTCTTGAAAATAGTACAGGGTTTTAGTAAAATTTAATCAGCAAGCAGACGGAGGATATTATGAGAGACTATAGTTTTGGTATTTTTCTTCAAGAGCTGAGAGTGCGTGCGGGCCTTACACAGTATCAGCTCGGTACGCTCGTCGGTGTTTCCGACAAAGCGGTTTCAAAATGGGAGAACGGCTCTTCAAAGCCGAAAAGCGATATTTTATATAAACTCAGCGAGGTGCTTGGGGTAAGCACCGACGAGCTTCTGTCTTGTAAATATCATTCCTTAGAAAACAAGGATACTAAAGGAGTATTTGCAATGAAAGAACAACTATGGAACAAAGCTTTTGAAGCTATGAACAAACGGTACGGTGCCACGGTACCCATCGAAATACTTAACAGATTTTTATCCGAGCAGTCAGAAATGCAAAACACCGATAGGATAGTATATTTTGACTGTCTGGCACTGCTCACAGGTGAAGCAAAAAAGCGAGGGGAGCATATACGCATTATGGGCGGTATGGGTTCGTCCCTTGTCGCATATCTTATAGGAACCACCGAGGTGAACCCCTTAAAACCTCATTATTACTGTCCCGAGTGTAAAAGAGTAGTTTTTGATGAACAGGCAAAGGACGGTTGGGATCTTCCTTATAGGCGTTGCTTATGCACAAAGCCTATGATAGCAGACGGTCACGGTATTCCTTTTGAGGTATATCGCAACGACATACAGCATGGCATAGGCTTCTCGGTGGGTGTATCTCCGAACTTTTTGTCCTCGGCTAAAAGGATTGTTGGGGAGTATTTTAAGGATAATAAAACGAAAACGGAGAACAGGGACGAGCATATCAGCATAATTACGGTTACCTCTCAAGAAGCCGAACGAAGGATCACATTTTTCGCAGACGAAGAATTGGCTCGTTACAAAACTCTGGAAAGAATAACGTCAACCTCTTTTGACAGAATTGAATTTAATACCAAGGATGTTTTACGGGAATTTCAAAGTGGGAATACGGACGGCATTACCGAATTTAAAGCGACTTTTGCAAAACATATGTTGGGTAAGGTATGTCCAAGATCTTTCCGTGATCTGATAAATATAACGGGCTTGTCACACGGTACGGGAGCGTGGTATGATAATACCGACAAGATGATCGAGCAAGGTTTATCTGTGGACAAAACAATTGCTTATCGTGATGATGTCTTTAACTATATTCAGGAAAAGATGATAAGCAAGGGTTTGACGGATACAGGCTTTGCTTACAAGGTTATGGAGGATACACGGCGAGGAATTTATGCGAAAAACGGTGTTCCCGATGATATTAAAACGCAACTGAAGTCTATCGGGGCGGATGATAGGTTTGTTGTTTCTATCGGCAAGATCAAATATCTGTTTCAAAAAGGCCACGGTGTTACCTATATCAGATCAGCTGCGATACTGATGTGGTACAAGCTCCACTATCCAAAGGAATTTGAGGAGATTATGCTATGAGAGATATTGGCTTTGTCAGAAACGACAAAAAATATATTAAGATATATAAGAAACTATAATTATCGCCTTGATAATTATAAGCAGCCTGCCGTCGGGAGCAACTCAACTGTTGCTCTCGGCGGCAGTTTGTACTACTGCAACACCGAACGGGAAAACACAACTGATGATGTTGCACTACTGCAACACCAAACGGGATAACACGCACAAATGATGTTGCACTACTGCAACATCAAACAAAAAACGTGAGCAATGATGTTGCACTACCGCAACATCTAACGCGGGAACAAAAATAACGATGTTGCACTACTGCAACATTTTTTGAATTAACTTCGATTAATATGTTGAATATTGTTGCAGGATGTGATATCATATAATCGAAAATATATGTTTAGGTGGTTGTTATGACATTTTATGAAAGATTTGCCGAGCTGTGCAGAGATAATAACGTTTCACCCAGCGCTGCGGCGATGGCGGTGGGGCTTAACCGTTCCTCTGTTACCAGATGGAAGCAGAAAGGTTACACGCCGAGACAGGAGACGGTGGCGAAGATATCCGACTATTTTGACGTTACCGTTGAATATATGATGGGCTTGGAGAATATGAAATATCGACCTCACGTAACAGCCTCCGACGTTAAGAGATTTCTTTTCGGGCCCCGAGCCTCCGATAAATATTGGAAAGAGGTTCTGAATTTTGTTGAAAGTCTGAAGTCTGAACAGGGGGATGTTTCCGATGAGTAACAGTGCTGGTGTAATTTATATACTTACGAACCCTTCTTTTCCCGAATATGTTAAGATCGGATATGCAGATAACATCGAAAAAAGATTAAAACAGCTTAACAGAAGTGAATGTACTCCTTTCGCATTCAGGGTTTATGCTATTTATGAGGTGAATTCAAGATTATCGGATTTGAAGATACATTCTATAATAGATAAGCTGAACCCTACCCTGCGTTCTATCGAAAATTTCAACGGTCAGAAAAGAGTCAGGGAATTTTATGCGAAACCAGAGGATGCTTATGCGATTCTTGAAGCTATTGCGGAAATCCACGGATGTAGCGATAAACTTAAATTGATTGAGCCGAGTGTTGAAGAAATCGAATCCGAGGGCTTGGCACAAGAAATAGTTGAAGAAAGGAAACAAAGGGCAGTACCGTTTTCTTTTGAAATGTGCGAGATACCTATGGGTGCAGAATTAACCTTTTGGCGTACAATAACACAAAAAACTGATTTGACCTGTATTGTGGTAGATAATAAGAAGGTTGAATATGAGGGGGAAATATATTCATTATCAGCCCTTGCCACCAAGCTTTTAGGTGTGAAATATTCGGTGCATGGTCCATGTTATTTCAAATACAATGATGAATGGCTGAACGATATACGAGATAGAATTGGCTTTTGATATTGTAAACAGTTATAGATGATTTTTAGCGAGGTGAATTATGAGATACCGTTTTATGAGATTTCCCGAAGGAAAGGGAAAGGCAGTGACCTTCAGCTATGACGACGGCTCAAAGCATGACGTGAGATTAGCTGAAATTTTCAACAAGCATAACCTTAAATGTACCTTTAACCTTAACGGCGAGGAGCTTCGCCGTGATTGGGATTACTGTATGACCACCGAGGAGGCAAAGGCTATTCTCGATGCGGGTCACGAGATCGCTATTCACGGTCTTGAGCACCGCGCGCCCGGAACTATACGTGCGATCGAGGGTATAAAGGAGGTCCTTGACTGCCGCCGTGAGCTTGAGAAGCGTTACGGACGTATCATCCGCGGTATGGCTTATCCCGACGGAGGTATCAGCGGATTCTGTAACGGAGCCACAAGAGAGGACGTATACGCTTATCTTCGCGCTCTTGATATTGCCTATGCCAGAAGTCTTGACGAGGGTAACTTCAATATCTCGCTACCCGAGGATTGGTATGATTGGCATCCTACCGCCCATCACGCAAGCGATAAGATGGAAAGCTATATAAATGCCTTTCTGTCTATAGATCGTTCCCCCAAGGGTCATCCCACCTCGGATGCAGTACCGCTCGTTTTCTACGTATGGGGACATTCGGCCGAATTTTCGTATGATGACAGCTGGGAGCGCATAGAATATATCTGCGGGCGTCTGGCAGGGGAAAAGGATATATGGTATGCTACCAATATGGAGATATACGAGTATACCAAGGCGTACGAAGCTCTTGTATGGAACGCAGAGGGCGATATGGTGTACAACCCCACCCTTGTCGATATTTGGTTTGATTTTGACGGCAAACTTTTCACGGTAAAAAGCGGACAGACATTGACTTTATCTTGAAATTGTAGTACCATATAAACAGTAAATATTCAGGAGATTAAGCATATGATAAAAGAAAGATATCAGCGCTGGTGCGAACTTGCAACAGGGGACGATGACCTCATTCGTGAGCTCAAGGAAATGGAAGGCAACGAGGAGGCTATCTCCGAGGCGTTCTATCAGGATCTGGAGTTCGGCACGGGCGGTCTTCGCGGTGTTATCGGCGCAGGCAGCAACAGACTTAACATATATACTGTAGGTAAGGCTACACAGGGCCTTGCCGCTTACGTAAATTCGGTAACAGACAAGGGTAGCGTGGCTATCGCTTACGACAGCCGTATAAAGTCGGACGTTTTTGCACGTCACGCGGCAAGCATCCTTGCAGCAAACGGCATAAAGGTATATATCTACCCCGAGCTTATGCCCACACCCATGCTTTCCTTTGCGGTAAGATACTATAATTGCGATGCGGGTATCGTGCTTACTGCAAGCCATAACCCCGCAAAGTATAACGGATATAAGGCTTACGGCCCCGACGGCTGTCAGCTCTGCCTGGAAGCCGCAGAATACGTTCTCTCTATCATGAATAAGGTGGACGAGTTCGACGGTGTCAAGACCTGTGACTTTGACGCGGCTCTGTCTGAGGGTAAGATAGAATATATCACCGAGGATGCGATCGATGCGTACCTCACTGAGGTTTCGAAGCAGAGAGTGTCCGAGGAGGTGGATATGTCCGGTCTTAAGGTCATCTACACACCCCTTCACGGCTCGGGCAACAAGCCTGTACGTGCGATACTTGACCGTATCGGTGTAAGCGGTGTTACGGTAGTTCCCGAGCAGGAAAAGCCTGACGGCAACTTCCCCACAGCACCCTATCCCAACCCTGAGATCAGACAGGCATTCGAGTGCGCTCTTAAGCTTGCGGACGAGGTGAAGCCTGATATCCTTCTTGCTACCGACCCCGACTGTGACCGTGTAGGTATCGCAGTTAACCTTGACGGCGAGTTCAGGCTCTTTACAGGTAATGAGGTAGGCACACTGCTTCTCGACTACATCCTCAGGAGAAGAGTGGAGAAGGGAACTCTTCCCAAAGATCCCGTTGCGGTAAAGACCATAGTTACCTCCGATCTTACAAAGAAGATCGCTGATGAATACGGAGTACAGCTTGTCGACGTTCTTACAGGCTTTAAGTTTATCGGCGAACAGATAGGTCTCTTGGAGGAGAAGGGCGAGGCGCACCGTTATATCTTCGGCTTTGAGGAAAGCTACGGATACCTTGCGGGAAGCTATGTGAGAGATAAGGACGCTGTTGTTGCGTCTATGCTTATCTGCGAGATGACCGCATATTATAAGACCCTTGGTCTTACACTTATGGACGTGCTCCTTGAGCTCTACGCTAAGCACGGCTGCTACGTATGCTCACAGAAGAGCTTTACCTGTGAGGGTCAGAGCGGTATGCAGCATATAAAGGATATTATGACAAGACTCCGTACAGGCGGATATACCGACATCGACGGAATGACTGTGGCTTGTATGAAGGATTACGGAGAGAGCGTATCCACCGATATGGCTACGGGAGAAAAGACCAAGATAGATCTTCCTTCCTCCAACGTTATCGGCTTCCATCTTGCCGACGGAAGCTCTGTGATCGTCCGTCCCTCGGGCACGGAGCCTAAGATAAAGATGTACTTAAGCGCCGTAGGCGTTGACAAGGATGCGGCAGAGACACTTCTTGCCCGTCTTGAAAAGGCAGGAACCGAGCTTCTCGGATTTTAATTAAGGTGAAACGTATATGAAAAGAGTAGTTGCTGTATTAACTTTTCTTGTTGTACTCACAGGCGTTCTTTGCAGCTGCAGTACAGCAGATACTCAGGTGTACAATTACAAGGACGGCTACGACCGTCTTTACAAGGATGTCGTTGAGCATGATTATGCATTAGAGGAGCTGAACGACAATACCCTCAGAAAGTTCTCAAAGGACGATATATGCGTATGCTTGGGAGACTCTTTATTAGGCGGATTTGAAGCGCCGAACGACTATGCTACCGTTATTGCCAACGAAACGGGCATGACGACCGTCAACTGCGGTATTGCAAACTCAAGGATGGCGGCTCATTCTGAGCCCGGACGCGATGCATTTTCCTTCTACCGTCTTGCCGACGCCATAGCTACAGGCGATTGGTCTTTGCAGGATGCTAACGTTTCTTCTCTTGCTGCCGAGCTTGTTATCAGACGCTATAACGACCTCAAGGCGGTCGATTGGGAAAACGTTGACGTAGTTACTATAGCATTTGGCACAATGGATATTAACGGTCAGGTGGCTATAGACGATCCTGCCGATCCTGTGTCTACAGCTACCTTGATGGGTGCGCTCAGATATTCTCTCAACCGTATACTTACCGCTTATCCTCACCTTAAGGTGATGATAGTTACTCCTACCTACCGCTATTTTATAGACGAGGGTAAGAGCTGCGAGGAGCTTCTTTTCGGCGGTCACAGATACGAGGAGTATATCGACGGTATCATCACGGTAGCCCGTCAGTACAACCTGCCCTACGTGGATCTGTACAGAACCCTGGGCTTCAACTCTATAACCCGAAGCTATTATTATGATAGTAACGACGGTGCTCATCCCAATATGAAGGGCAGAACCCGTATGGGTGAACGTATTGCCAACGCCATACTTCTTGAATTTTAAGGATGTCTTTTGACATCCTTCATCGTGTCGATAAATCTATCGACACGATGCCAGACTTCGAAAAAGGAAGGTAGGTTTTCGTGAAAAGGGTCCGTAGGCGTACTAAGTACGGTAGTGACCCTTTTCGCGGAAAAGTGTGAAAGGACGGCACAAATTCGATATTTGTGCCGTCCTTGAATGCTTATCAGACTATATTGGGAGATATAATCGTTATTTAATTGCTTCCGTTAGTTGGAGAGATGATCTGGAATAAAAATTATTCCGCACGTCCGACCGACTTTTTCGATAGTCTGAAGGATGTCTTCTGACATCCTTTTCTTTTATGATAAAAGTGTTGATTTTTGTAGTATTGTGTGATATAATTAACTGATTGATTATAATTATTTTAAGGGGATAGAAAAATGAGTCTTTTCAAGGATAAGGTATTGCTTATAACAGGAGGAACAGGCTCCTTTGGAAATGCGGTATTGAACAGATTTTTGCAGACCGATATTTCCGAGATAAGGATATTCTCCAGAGACGAAAAGAAGCAGGACGATATGCGTCACGAATTTCAGGCAAAGATGCCCGAGGTTGCCGGCAAGATCAAGTTTTTTATCGGTGACGTCCGTGACTATAACAGCGTAAAGAACGCTATGTACGGAGTGGACTATGTCTTCCATGCTGCAGCGCTCAAGCAGGTTCCTTCCTGCGAGTTCTTCCCAATCGAGGCTGTTAAGACTAACGTTATAGGTACGGAGAATGTGCTTAATGCAGCGATCTCCGGGGGTGTAGGGTCCGTAATATGCCTTTCCACCGATAAGGCGGCTTATCCCGTAAACGCTATGGGTACATCCAAGGCAATGATGGAAAAGGTAGTCGTCGCCAAGGCAAGAACGGTATCCCCCGATAAGACCAAAATATGCTGTACCAGGTATGGTAACGTTATGTGCAGCCGCGGTTCTGTTATCCCCCTATGGATAGAGCAGATCAAGGCAGGTCAGCCCATTACCATTACCGAACCCAATATGACAAGATTCATTATGTCTCTTGATGAGGCTGTTGATCTTGTGCTCTTTGCGTTTGAAAACGGAGTCAGCGGTGATATCCTTGTTCAGAAAGCTCCCGCATGTACTATAGAAACCTTGGCTAAGGCTGTAAGCGAGCTGTTTGATCCAAAGACAGAGATCAAGGTTATCGGTATCCGCCACGGCGAGAAGATGTACGAGACACTGCTTACAAATGAGGAATGTGCAAATGCTCACGATCTGGGTGATTTCTATCGTGTTCCCTGTGACAAGCGTGATCTTAACTATGATAAATATTTTAAGGATGGAGACGTAGAGCGTAATCCCCTGACAGAGTTCAATTCCAACAATACAGAGCTTCTGGGCGTGGAGGATGTAAAGAAAAAGCTCCTATCCCTTCAGTATATCCGCGATGAGATAGAGGCTTGGGAAAACAGATGAATATTTTAGTAACGGGAGCAAAGGGTTTTGTAGGAAAAAATCTCTGTCACACCCTTATAAATATCTGCGACGGCAAGGACCGTACTCATCCCGAACTTAAGATAGACGAGATATATCAGTACGATATAGATTCGAGCGAAGAAGAGCTTATTGAATATTGCGAAAAGGCGGATTTTGTTTTCAACCTTGCCGGTGTCAACAGACCCAAGGATCCCGCCGAATTTATGCAGGGAAACCGAAGCTTCATCGAAAAACTCTGTAACACCTTGAAGGACAAGGGAAACAAATGCCCACTGATGATATCAAGCTCGGTGCAGGCCACGCTTGAGGGCAGATATGATACCGAGTACGGAAGAAGTAAGCTTGCGGGAGAGGAGTACGTTTTCTCCTATGGCGAGACTGAAGGAGTAAAGGTTCTTGTTTACCGCTTCCCTAATCTTTTCGGCAAGTGGTGCAGACCAAACTACAATTCTGCAGTTGCGACCTTCTGTAACAATATAGCAAACGACCTTCCCATTACAGTAAACGATCCCTCGGTGCAGCTTGAACTTCTTTATATAGACGATCTCTGTGACGAGATGATAGCGGCTTTGGAAGGCAAGGAACATAGAGCAGAAAAATTCTGTTATGTTCCCGTAACCCATAAGGTTACGTTAGGCGAGATAGTAGAGCTTTTGGAGTCTTTTAAGGCTCAGCCCGAGACGCTTATGATCCCCGAGATTTCCAAAGGCTCTTTTGCAAAGAAGCTTTATTCTACGTATCTTTCCTATCTGCCAAAGGAAAAGACCGCTTTCCCGCTTCAGATGAACTGTGACGACCGTGGTAGCTTTACCGAGCTTTTGCGGACAGTGTCCGGCGGACAGGTAAGCGTAAACATCTCTAAGCCGGGAATTACCAAGGGGCAGCATTGGCATAACACAAAGTGGGAGTTCTTTATTGTCGTATCCGGCAGAGCTCTGATACAACAGCGTAAGATAGACACAGACGAGATTTTGAATTTTGAGGTCTCCGGAGATAAGATCGAAGCGGTACATATGCTTCCCGGATATACCCATAACATTATAAATTTAAGCGATACCGATGATCTTGTGACGGTGATGTGGGCAAACGAGAGCTTTGACCCCGCAAAGCCGGATACGTTTTTTGAGGCGGTGGGATGATGGAGATTAAAACAGACTATTCTAATATAAAATTTAAGGATGATGGCAGATTAAAGCTGCTTATCATCGTAGGCACACGTCCCGAGATAATAAGACTGGGTGCTGTTATCAAAAAATGCAGAAAATATTTTGACTGCATACTTGCCCATACGGGACAGAATTATGACTATAACCTTAACGGAATTTTCTTCCGTGATCTGGGACTTGACGATCCCGAGGTATATATGGATGCAGTGGGCGATGATCTCGGTGCCACCGTGGGCAACATCATCAACTGTTCATATAAGTTGATGGTACAGACCAAGCCCGACGCTATGCTGATACTGGGAGATACCAACTCCTGTCTTTCCGCCATTGCGGCAAAGAGACTTCATATACCTATCTTCCATATGGAGGCGGGTAATCGCTGTAAGGACGAATGTCTGCCCGAGGAGACCAACCGCCGTATAGTTGATATCATTTCCGACGTCAACCTTGCTTACTCCGAGCACGCAAGGCGTTATCTTGCGGATTGCGGATTGCCCAAGGAACGTACATACGTTACAGGCTCTCCCATGGCGGAGGTGCTATCGGACAATCTTGACAAGATCGAGGCAAGCGACATTCATAAGCGTCTGGGACTGGAAAAGGGAAGATACATTCTTCTCTCGGCTCACCGTGAGGAGAATATAGATACCGAAAAGAACTTTTTAAGTCTTTTCAATGCCATAAACGCCATAGCGCGTAAGTACGATATGCCTATACTTTATTCCTGCCATCCCAGAAGCGCCAATCGGCTGGAGGCAAGCGGATTCGAGTTGGACAAGCGGGTTATCCGTCATCAGCCTTTGGGCTTTCACGATTATAACTGTCTGCAGATGAATGCCTATGCGGTCATCTCGGACAGCGGAACATTGCCTGAAGAGAGCTCATACTTTACCTCTATCGGAAAGCCTTTCCCCGCAGTATGTATACGTACTTCTACCGAGAGACCCGAGGCGCTTGACAAAGCATGCTTTGTTCTCGCCGGCATTAATGAAAAGAGTCTTGTTCAGGCGGTGCATACGGCTATCACAATGAACGATACAGGGGACTATGGAATACCTGTTTCCGATTATACCGATACAAACGTCAGTACAAAGGTAGTTAAGATAATTCAGAGCTATACTGACATCGTTGACCGCATGGTGTGGAGAAAAGACAAGTAACAGAGCTTTCGGGTTTTCACAATCACGCTGTTTATGCCTGATATGACAAACCGAAGGACTGCAAATATACGAAACACTTTTGAAAAAAACGAGACTATTTATAATCCTTATACATTTCTTCAAGACAGACAGTTAGGAAAGGAATAAAAAATGGAAAAAAACAACTCATTTATCAGAGAGATTACTTTAAGTGATCTGTGGCGGATATTTCTTCATAGGCTGTGGATAATGATACTGGCTATGGTGCTTGTGGTGGGGGCTTATATCACCTACGACAAGCTGACCTATGTTCCCGAGTACAGCTCTACCGCTACGCTCTACATACTCAAACAGAACGAGCCGACCGCACAGCAGTATTACGGTCAGGAGTACGAGGACTTTACCCTTGCTCTTAAGGTCGTAAACGACTGTAACCATCTTCTCAAGAGCCACGCGGTTATCGATACCGTTATCGAAAATCTTGATCTCGATATGTCTTACGGATCTCTGCGTTCAAGCATATCCACCTCCAATCCTGAGGAGACCCGAGTTCTTGAGGTTACCGTAGAGGCAGAAAGCCCTGAAATGGCAAAGCGTATCGTGGATAACGTGTGTGACGTAGGTGTTGCAAAGATAACAAAGGCAATGGGCTTTACTCAGGTAAATCTTTATGAGTACGGTATACTCAACACCACACCCTGCAACGCAACATCTCCCATGACCTATGCGCTTATCGGTCTTGTCGTTATGGCGGGCGTATATGCGATATTCCTGTTGACCTATCTCTTTGACGACAGACTCAAGACGGACGAGGAGATCGAGCGTGCCCTTGAGCTTACCGTTATAGGTGATATTCCCAGTGCGGACGAGCACAAGAACCATAAATACGGCTACTATAAATACGGTAAAAAATACGGTTACGGCAAGTATTCTGCATATGGTAGATACGGCTACGGTCAGTACGGTGCCTACGGTCAGGGTACTTCGGAGCCTGTCGAGGAGCTTTCCGTCGAAAGCACACAGACTGTAAAGAAACCCGTCAAGGCTAAGAAGAACAGGAAGGGGGATAAGTAATAATGGAAAACATTTCATTGAAGCTTCCGGGCGCAAACGATTTTTTTACACAGGAAGCATATAAGGTCCTCCGTACCAACATACAGTTCTGCGGCGCGGATATCAAGGTCATCGCCATCACCAGCTGTAACGAGAACGAGGGTAAGACCACAGTTGCGCTCCACCTTGCCAAGAGCTTTGCCGAGCTTGGCAAAAAGGTTCTTCTGATCGACGCTGATATGCGTAAGTCGGTCATGGCAGGACGTAACACGACCGCAAAGAACACTAAGGGTCTCAGCGAGGTTCTTACAGGTATGAACAAGCTTGAGGAGTGTCTCTACGATACCCAGTATTCCAAGCTGAACATTCTTTTCTCGGGTCAGTATCCCCCTAACCCCGTTGAGCTTGTCAGCGGCAAGCATTTCCAGAGACTTATCGAGGAGGCAAGAGCGGTTTACGACTACGTTATCATAGATACTCCCCCTCTCGGTCGAGTTATCGATGCGGCGGTTATTGCTACCATTTCCGACGGAACGGTCCTTCTTATGGGCGGCAACCGTGTACGCTCCAAGCAGGCAAAGGAGGTAGTTGCTCAGCTTAAGATGAGTAACTGCAAGATCCTCGGCGTTGTACGTAACAACACGGGCAAGAACACTAAGGGATACTATTATTCCAGATACGGTTACGGTAAAAAGTACGGTTACGGCAAAAAGTACGGCTACGGTCAGTACGGTGCTTATGGCTACGGTCAGGAGCCCAAAAAGTAATAATAACAAAAGGGCGAAGCTTCGCCCTTTTCGTATAGGAAAATTTCGGAGAATTTATGGAAGAGAAAAAGCATATACATTATTTTGACTATCTCAGAGTTATAGCGATGTTCGGTGTCATATATATGCATGCGGCGTCTTCTGTTCTCAGAGGCGAAATAAACCTCGGTTGGCATATAACCAATGTGATAACCAGTTTTGCATTTACCGCAGTGCCCTTCTTCTTTATGATGTCTGGATATCTGCTGCTCTCAAGCGACAAGACTCTTGATATATCCGTGCTTATAAAAAAACGCTTACCCAGACTTGCTGTTCCTCTTATAGGCTGGACTCTGGTTGCGGTGATATGGCAGATCCTTTTCGGCTTTGATATAAAGCTTTTTGCCGATAAGCTTATTTCGGCTCTTAACACTCCTTCGGCGGTTCACTTCTGGTATATGTACACCCTTATAGCTCTTTACATGATATCTCCTTTTTTAAGAGGGGCAATAAAGAGCCTTGACCGCCGCGGTCATATATATCTTTTCACCCTGGCATCTGTCATATCTGTCCACGCTATGATAACGGCTCTGCTTCCCGACAGTATAGACAAGTATATGCAGATAGATATCATCAACAAGCTTACCGTATTTTCGGGACATCTGTCTACCTTTATACTGGGATATTATCTCGGCTCATTAAAAAAGAAGATACCCAATATCATTCTCTTTGGTGTTGCCACACTTACTTTGGGTGTAATAATCTTAGGTACGTATTTTGTCACTGTTGAAAAAGCCGTATATACCCAGACCTTCCAGAATCAGTCTAAGGGCTTTGAGATTCTTTTGGCAGCGACTGTTTTCCTTATCTTCAAGCAGTGCTGTAATAAAGAAAGCAAGCTTTTAAAGGTCGTGCCTATCGTACCCTTGTCCTTGTCGGTTTACTTTATGCATAACATCCTTCTCAGTATGATGTATACTGTGGGTGTAAGTGTTAACAGCTTTGTAGATCCCATATGGATAACGGCGGTGAATTTTGTTGTTTGCTTCGTTGTTTTAAAAACGGTTGCTACTGTCAAGCCTATCTGCTTTATCGCAACGGGAATACCCTATAAAGCGGCCTGCAATAGCTGCAACTGGATATATACCTACAGGTGGATAAAGACAAAATTGTCAAATAAAAATAGTTGATTTTTTTAAAAAACTATGTTAAAATAATTTCGTCAATATGAAGACAATATTTTTTACATAAAGGAGATCATAATTATGAAAAAATGGAAATGTACTATATGCGGACAGATAGTTGAAGGCGAAGCGGCTCCCGCAGCATGCCCCCTTTGTAAGCAGCCCGCTGAAAAGTTTGTAGAGCTTGTAGAAGACGGCAATATGGTTTGGGCTTGCGAGCACGAGGTTGGCGTAGGCAAGGCTGAGGGCGTTCCTCAGGAGATCATCGACGGTCTTCGCGCTAACTTTGAAGGCGAGTGCACCGAGGTTGGTATGTATCTTGCTATGGCAAGAGTTGCTCACCGTGAGGGCTATCCTGAAATCGGTCTCTACTGGGAGAAGGCAGCTTACGAGGAAGCAGAGCACGCAGCTAAGTTCGCTGGGCTTCTCGGTGAGGTAGTTACCACCTCCACCAAGAAGAATCTTGAAATGAGAGTTGAAGCAGAGTGCGGCGCAACCGAGGGTAAGTTCGAGCTTGCAAAGATGGCAAAGATGAACAACCTCGACGCTATCCACGACACCGTGCATGAAATGGCACGCGATGAAGCAAGACACGGCAAGGCTTTCCAGGGTCTTCTCAACAGATACTTTAAGTAAAATAATTAAGGGAACAGGCTTTGGGCCTGTTCCTTTTGCTTATGCCGTTGACAAAGTCAACGTCTCTTGATATAATTATCGTATGATTTTTCCACGGAGGAAAAGAAGATGAAGAATATTATCCGCAAGCTTACGGCACTTGTTTTAGCTCTTCTTATGATGAGCTCTGTTATGATGCCCGTAACCGCAAAGGAGGCAACCTCCTTTACCGACGTAAAGCCTACACATTGGTTCTACAAGGCAGTTACTTATGTAGCAGAGAAGGGTCTTATGGTGGGAACAGGTGAGGGCATCTTTAACCCTAACGTTAAGTTTACCCGTGCTATGACCGTACAGGTGCTTTCTCAGCTTTCAGGTGACGATCTGTCTGTTTATACAGAAACCGATTTTCCGGACGTTGCTGACGGTGCATGGTTTGAGACAGCGGTTGCATGGGCTGTAGACAAGGAGATCGTTGTGGGCATGGACGGAAAGTTCAATCCCAATTCCAACGTTACCCGTGAACAGCTCGCACGTATGATACACCAGTTTGCGGTAAAGTATGATATAACAAACAAGTTCCCTGCAGGCCCCAACACCGCTGACGGCTTTTCCGACGGTAACATGATAGGTGCATGGGCAAAAGAGAACGTAGAATGGGCTGTATATAACGGCGTTATTACAGGTGTGGGCAACGAAAAGCTCGACCCCAAGGGTACCGCTACCCGTGCTCAGGCGGCACAGCTTTTCTATACTCTTCACTTTATGAAGACAGACGGAGTTCTTCCTCCCGATACCAAGGATTTTGATGCGCTGACCTTTGCCGAGAGCACCCGTACACGTATACTTTGCTGGGGTGACAGTATGAGTCAGGGTTATCCTGCCGAGTTGAGAGAGATCGTATATAAATCCGGTGCATCGGTGAGAAGCTACAGCTCGGGAGGAGATACTGCCGAGCATATCGCTATGAAACAGGGCGGTCTTGCGCTTTATGTAGGACCCTGCACAATTCCTTCGGACACCGAGCCTGTTTTGGTTCCGCTTTTAGATTACAAGTATGATCCTGTTATCTCTATGGCTGACCTTGGAGGCGTGGGACTTACGCCTGCCTATATCTGCGGAATAAAGGGAATGCTTTATTATACTGACGGAGACAATTATTATTTCAAGCGGGAAACAGCGGGAGAAGAACTCAAAACAGACCGTCTTACCAGAGTGGTTACCGACGCTATGACCAGACAGGAAACAGATGATATCAATATCATATACAGCGGTGCCAACAATGCCTATAAATCAGGTGATGCGGCAGAGCTTATTGAGGTGCAGACCCGTATGATAGAATATTCGGGCAGTGACAGATATATTATTATCGGTTTTTCTGCCTTCAGAGACAAAGAATCACTCATTGCTTTCAATCAGACTCTGGCAGATCATTACGGAGAGCATTTTCTTGATTTCGGCAGCTATCTTATAACCGATGGCTTCAAGGATGCAGGTATTGAGCCTACAGCACAGGATCTGCAGAATATAGCGGATGGCAGAATGCCCGAATCCTTCCGCCGTGATGCGGTACACGGAAATGAAATTTTCGACCGATTGCTTGCCGAACAGCTTTATAAAAAGCTTACAGAGCTCGGTTATATAACACCGAATACTTAATTTAAAAGCCACGGAATCCGTGGCTTTTCATTATTATTGACAAAATCAACATATGTTGATATAATTA
>JAZRQH010000157.1:0-4619 GCA_045649645.1 Eubacteriales bacterium | reverse complement strand
CCCTCAACGTACTTAAGCTCAAGGGTGATGTTACAAAGCTCTGCGATTATATTCTCCTTTGCGTCCTTTGCGATACCCTTTCTTGCTACCCAAAGACCTATAGAACGGTAAAGTGCACCTGTGTCTACGTAGATATATCCCTTTGCCTTGGCTACAGCCTTTGCTATAGTGCTTTTTCCTGCGCCGGAAGGGCCGTCAATAGCTATATTAATCATAAAATCGTTACTCCTTTTTATAATTCGTAATGCGTAATGCGTAATGCGTAATTAAAGGTGGATTTTTGACCCAAAAGGTCAAAAATCTTCCTCCATTCTGCATTCTGCACTCTGCATTCTGCATTTTTTAAAATCCTCTTATGTCTCTTGCAGCCGCAGCCGCTGTGGAAAATGCTATCTGAAGATTGAACCCGCCTGTGTAGGCGTCAACGTCTATTACCTCACCTGCAAAGTAAAGTCCCTCGATGAGCTTCGATTCCATGGTTTTGGGATTAATCTCCTTGCAGTCCACACCGCCCGAGGTCACTATGGCTTCGGCTATGGGACGAAAGCCCTTGACGGTGTAGGTAAGACCCTTTAAGGTCTCGAGTATCTTTCTTCTCTCTTCCTTTGTGATGACGTTCACCTTTTTGTCAGCAGGTATGCCCGTTGTCTTGACAAAAACGGGAATCATCTTTGAGGGAAGAAGGTCGGAAAGAGCGTTTATAAAATCCTTGTTCTGATATTTTGAAAAATCCGAAAGAAGTCTTGCATCCAGGGTCTTTTCGTCAAGAGCGGGCTTAAGATCTATCTTAATTTTATATTTACCCTTCTTGATGTCGTGCATATGGGAGGATGCGGAAAGCACCAGAGGTCCGGTTACGCCGAAATGGGTGAACATCATCTCGCCCTGCTCGGTGAAGATGCTTTTGTTCTTCTCGTTGTCGTAGACCGTAAGGCTTACGTTCTTTAAGGAAAGTCCCTGCATCTCGGCAGGCTCTCTTTCCTCTGTAACGATTGGGATAAGTGAGGGAATAAGCTCGGTTATACGGTGTCCCGCCTGCTTTGCAAGGGTATAACCGTCACCTGTAGAGCCTGTCAGCGGATAGGATGCTCCGCCTGTTGCTACCACCACCGTATCGAAATCATATCTCTTTTTGTCGGCGATAACGCCGCAGACCCGTCCGTCCTCTATGATAAGGTCGCTGACCCTCTTGTTTACGGGCTTTACGCCCATATATCTCTTGAGGGCGTCAACGATATCGTAAGCCTTGTCGCTTACGGGGAAAACACGGTTGCCTCTCTCCGTCTTGAGAGGAACACCCAGGCCTTCGAAGAGCTCCATGGTATCGGCGGGGGTAAAGGTATAGAGGCTGCTCATCATAAAGCGGGGGTTGGTCACGACGTTACGAAGAAAATCCTCGGGGGTACAGTTATTTGTAACGTTGCACCTGCCCTTGCCCGTAATGGCTACCTTGCGTCCCACCTTTTCGTTTCTTTCAAAAACGGTGACGTCAAAGCCGTATTCACTTAACATTCCCGCGCAGAGCATTCCTGCTGCTCCTGCGCCTATTATTGCTATCTTTTCTGCCATAATGCACCTATAGGTTGTTGGGGTTTATATCTATTGAAACAGAGCATTTGAAGCCCTTTTGCGAAAGAGTTTCCTTGATAAGATAAGAAAGCATTGCTCTTGTCTGCTTATTGTTTACGCCCTTTATTACAAAGCGCCAGCGGTACTTTTCGTTTACCTTATATACCGGTGCTTCAAAGGGTCCGAATATCTGCAGCTTGACCGAAGGGTTTTCACTCAGAAGCTCCTTGAGTCTCTTTAAGAATATCTGACTTGCGCGTATACACTCGTTCTCCATACGGTCGGTGAGAGTGATGAGGAATATATCACAGAAGGGCGGAAATACAAGAGAACGGCGAAGGGCTATCTCGTTTTTGTAAAAGCCCCTGTAGTCCTGAGCCGCTGCTAATTTCAGCGTAGGATGCTCGGGGTTGAAGGTCTGTATGATCGCCTGACCTGCCTTGTCACCTCTGCCTGCGCGTCCCACCACCTGAGTGATAAGCGAGAAGGTACGCTCTCCCGCTCTGAAATCGTCAAGATAGAGAGACATATCCGCAAGCAGGACTCCCGACAGGGTAACGTCGGGAAAATCGTGTCCCTTGGTGACCATCTGAGTGCCTAAAAGTATATCTCCCCCGTGATCGCGGAAGGAGGAAAGCATCTCCTCGTAGGATGCCTTTGTGCCGGTGGTGTCCGCATCCATACGGACTATGGTCTTGTCGGGGAAAAGGGTCTGTAGCTCCTCCTCCACCTTCTGTGTTCCGTAGCCCATAAAGCGGATATGATCTCCACCGCAATTTGGACACTTGTCGGGAACATAGTCGGAATAACCGCAGTAATGACAAACGAGCTTTGCACCGCTGCGATAGTTGTGCCTTGTCAAAGACACGCTGCAATGAGGACAGGTGATGGTCTCTCCGCACTGAGGACAGCTTGCGTAGCTTGAATATCCTCTGCGGTTCAAGAATATGACCGCCTGCTCGCCTCGGTCAAGGGAACGCCGTATGCCGTCACGGAGCTGTGTACCTATAGCCGAGAGGGAGCCTCGGTTGAACTCCTCGCGCATATCCACGATGCGTGCGTCGGGTAGGGTTGCATTGCCGTAGCGGTTGTTTAATTCTATAAGAGTATATCTGCCCGACTCTGCGTTATAATAGCTGTTTACCGAAGGGGTAGCCGAAGACAGAAGCAGCATGGAGTTATGGTATCCGCATCTGAAGCGTGCTACGTCAAGCGCAGAATATTTGGGGTTGTTTTCTGATTTGTAGGTATGCTCCTGCTCCTCGTCGATGACGATAAGTCCGAGGTTATTAAAGGGAGCAAATATCGCCGAGCGTGTACCGATACATACGTTGACCAGTCCCTCCTGCATACGGCGGTAGGCGTCGTAACGCTCCCCTGCCGAAAGGGATGAGTGCATGACCGCTATGTTGTCCCCGTAGTATGCGCCGAAGACCGAAAGGGTCTGAGGTGTGAGAGCTATCTCGGGCACAAGGATGATGACCTGTTTGCCCATAGCCAAAACTCTGTCGGCAACACTCTTTATTACACTTGTTTTACCGCTGCCCGTAACTCCGTGGAGCAGCACCGCACAGGGCTCGCCCTTTGAGAGCAGCTCTGCCATTTTTTTGTCTGCCGCCGATTGCTCTTCATTTAATTCAAGCTTTTTGGCAGGGCACTCCCCTTCGGGAAAATCGTAGGGATTTTTGTATAGGTCTACCCTCTCGCAATCCAGAAGCCCCTTGGATATGAGGTTCTTTATCTGAGCAAGAGAGCCGTCCAGCTCCTCACGTACGTATTTGTCGGTGGCTCTGCCGCACTCGCACACGAAGCGAAGTATCTCGGTGAGCTTTTCGCTTCTTAATTTCTTTTCCCCCGAAATATAGGGGTAGGCATCTGCCGTTACGGTAAGATAGTTTAAAAATTTATTGCTCTTGTTCTCGTGAAAAATAAAATCACGCTTGATAAGTTCCTTACGGCAGAGGGTCATTACCGCCTCGTCGGCATCGTAATGAACGTCCTTTATAAGTCTGCTTACGGTAGCCTTGCCGTTGTCACGGATATAGTTCATAACGCCTATCTCAACGCTGTTGAGTGTGTCAACGTCATACTCACGGTCTGTTGCGGTATAGAAGATATCTATAGCCGCGAAGGCAGCCGAGGGAAGTATCGCCCTTACCGCATCTCCCGTGGTACAGAAGGTACGCTCACGAAGAAACTCCACCGTCTTTAACTGCTCGTCCGAGAGCACGGGTGAGTCGGTCATAAGGGAGCGAACAGGCTTTAATTCTTTGGAGGTATCATCCGGGTCCTCTTTCAATTCCACCACCAGCGCCGTCATGGGACGGTTGCCTCTGCCAAAAGGGACCGCGGCAAAAATGCCTGCGCAGATATCTCTGCGCAGGTCGGTGGGAATATAGTAATCGTAGGATCTGTCTATCTGATAGGGTGCATCAAGTATATATACGCTTGCTATTTCTCGTACGGACAAGGGATACCTCCGAATTATAATTCGTAATGCGTAATTCGTAATGCGTAATTGAAGGTAGATTTTCGCCAAAGCGAAAATCTCCATTAATAATCTTCTTTTTGAGACTTGGTTATTGCCATTAAAATTTTCAATATCTCTTGGCAATCACCGTATATGCTTTTGAAATGCTCGTGCTCTATATAAGAGCTTTCATCAAGTAATTCAAGCCAATACTCACATTCGCTTACTTCTTTTAAAGCTATGTTCATTTTAGCAAAAAAATCAGATCTGCTCTGTCCCCGTATCGCTTCTTTAACGTTGGCACCTATACTGGTTCCGCATTTAAGCAACTGTTGGGACATAACGTATTCCTTTTTCTCAAGGGTAAGATACTTGTATAATTTAACAATTCTTAATGCAAAGTGCTTGCTTTTATCAACTATTACATTATCCGTCATAATCTTATCTTTCTGCTTTTCGGCAAGCCGAAAAGCTACCTTAAATTACGCATTACGCATTACGAATTACGCATTGTAATTGCGCCTTGCGGGCGCAATTACATAGTGGTGTTTTCGGGAACTGTCTCGTCAAGAATAACGTA
>JAZRQH010000156.1:0-2557 GCA_045649645.1 Eubacteriales bacterium | reverse complement strand
AACAAGGGGACGTCCTGCGATAACCGCCATAGCAAGGGGTTTGCCGAGAGTTGCAAGGAACTCGATAAATGCGGTCTGTGTACCGGGGAGTGTGATATCTCCTCTGGTATGAGCCTCACCGCTGATATAAGAAGCCTCACCTACAACTGCAACGATCTTGTCGCAGTCCTTAGCTGCGGCTATAAGTGCCTCACGGTCAAAGTCCTCGCCGTCAAGAAGCTTGCCTCCTTCAACGTGGGTGATGTTGGCTGACTTTTCCTTCATTGCAGTGAACAGTGTGGTGGTATCCTCTGCTTCACCAAGGGCTCTCCACCAACCGAGAGGTGCATCCTGATCGTCAGCAAGCTGACCTACTACGAGCACCTTTTCCTGCTTTGACAGGGGGAAGAAGTTACCCTCGTTCTTAAGAAGAACTGTGGACTTCTGTGCTGCGATTCTTGCCTGAGCCTTGAACTTATCGCAGAGGAAGGTTTCTGCTTCATATTCCTCGCTGTATTCGTGCTTTTCAAAGAGTCCTACCTTGAACTTAAGGCGAAGAACTCTTGCCGCATGCTCGTCAAGCTCCTCCATTGTGATCTTACCTTCGTCATAGAACTTCTTAAGATATTCCTGGAAGATAAGAGAGCCTGTGTCGATATCACAGCCTGCCTTGAAGCCCTTTAAGCAAGCCTCTTCTCTGTCGGCAGCAACACCGTGGTTGATAAGCTCGTCTATTGCGTTATAGTCGGTGGTAACTGCACCCTTAAAGCCAAGCTCTCCGCGGAGTACGTCCTCGATAAGATACTTGTTAGCGTGCATGGGAACACCGAAGGTCTCGTTGAATGCGGGCATTACTGTGTCAACGCCTGCCTCAACTGCCGCCTTGAAGGGAGGCAGATACGTATTACGGAGCTCAACCTCGCTGATAAGCGCAGCATCGTAGTCACGACCGCCTACACAAGCGCCGTATCCGATATAGTGCTTAGCACAGCTTGCGATACCGCCTGCGTTTGCTATACCCTTTACACGTGCTGCCGCTACAATAGAGCCAAGGTAGGGGTCCTCGCCTGCGCCCTCACTTATACGTCCCCAACGGGGGTCACGGGCAATGTCCATCATGGGAGCATAGGTCATAGTAAGACCTGCCGCCTTTGCCTCCTCTGCTACACACTCCATATCCTTCTCGATCATCTCAACGTCAAAGCTGCAGGCCTCAGCTACGGGCTGAGGGAATATGGTACGGTAGCCGCAGATAATGTCAGCACAGAGAAGTGCGGGAATCTGATGGGGAGAAGCCGCCATAACTCTCTTCTGAAGAACGTTTGAGGGCTTGGCACCGGGGTCGTTTGCAACGCTGCCAGCGTGGTATTTCTCGATAAATTCAAGCTCAGAGCCCCAGTCAAAGGTTCTGGGAGCATTGATATAGAGAAGCTGTCCTATCTTCTCCTCAACGGTCATATCCGCAAGTAACTCTTGTACCTTTAATTCAATTTCCTTTTCTGTCATAATATCCTCCATTACACACGGTAAATATAATTTTCTTTTCTGGGTGCGGGGGCAGGTAATTCGCAGTCACGGTAACCTAAGATAAGGTGTCCGATACCGACGTATTCACCTTCTATTCCCCATTTACGAAGAAGGGCTTTACCCTCTTCAGATTCAAACTCCTGCTTAGCACGGTGGATCCAGCAGGAATCCACACCTACCGCATAAGCGGCATTCATAAGATTGCCAAGTACCAGTGAACCGTCCTCAACGTAGGTGGGACGCTCGGTGGTAGCAAGGACTATAAGCACTGTAGGCGCACCGTAGAAGGGGTCGGAGTCGGGGTTACCCATAATCTCGGCATTCATACGGCGAAGCTGCTCTATAGTTTCCTTATCCTGTACGCAAACGATTATCGGCACCTGCTTGTTCATACCCGTTGCGGCATAGGTACCTGCCTCGAGTATGGCCTGAAGAGCCTCTTCGTCTACCTGTCTATCCTGGTAAGATCTGATAGATCTTCTTTCCTTAAGTGATTTTAATACGATGTTTTCCATAATAACACCTCCATAGAATTACTTTAACATATTACAAGAAAAATAGCAATATAAACTTGAAATAATAACAAAAATATGATAAAATAAGCCCAAACAGGAGGCGATAAAATGTTTGAAAACGAATACATACCCTGCACTATAGACAAGCAGAAAAATATAGCACTTATAGCTCATGACAACAAGAAGCGCGAGCTGATAGAATGGTGTAAAACACATAAGGATATACTGGCTACCCACTTCCTCTGCGGAACAGGTACTACTGCAAAAATGATAGCGGCTGAAACAGGACTGCCCGTAAAGGGATTCAATTCCGGTCCTCTGGGCGGTGACCAGCAGATAGGCGCAAGAATAGTCGACGGAAAGATAGATATGATGATCTTCTTCTCCGATCCTCTTACCGCACAGCCCCACGACCCTGACGTGAAGGCGCTTTTGAGAATAGCTCAGGTATACGATATACCGATTGCAAACAACAAGGCTTCGGCTGACTTTATGATAACCTCTCCCCTTATGAACGAGGAGTATACACATTATCT
>JAZRQH010000155.1:0-2390 GCA_045649645.1 Eubacteriales bacterium | reverse complement strand
TGCAACCTCGGCTATACCGTGATAATGGATATCATCGTCGTTGATGCCGGGGATTATGGGACAGCGAAGAACTATCTCAGCACCCATAGCATCAAGAGTCTCAAGGTTACTTAGTATCTGCTTTTGGCTTGCGCCTGTCATCTCACGGTGCTTTTCTTCACCTGTTATCTTATAGTCATAAAGGAAGAGATCTGTATATTCTGCCGCAGCCTTGATAGCCTCGGTTGATACCATTCCGCAGGTCTCAACTGCGGTATGTAAGCCCTTTTCCTTGGCAGCCTTGAGTATCTCAACGGCAAACTTCCCCTGATAGAGAGGCTCGCCGCCCGAAAGGGTCATACCGCCGCCGCTGGTCTTGTAGTATGCGACGTCACGCATAACCACGTCTATTATCTCTTCAACAGATTTTGCTTCACCGTAGCTCTCCATAGCCCCTGCAACGCAGACACGGGAGCACTCAAGACAACCGATACATTTAGTGAAATCAAGGGTATGTATACCCTCGGCGGTAAACTGATGTCCTTTTGGCTCACAGACCTTTACGCAGTCGCCGCAGCCGATGCATTTTTCGGGTGAATATTTCACCTGAGGCGCCCTTGACAAACCCTCGGGGTTGTGACACCAAAGGCAGTTCAAGGGACAGCCCTTGAGAAAAACGTTGGTGCGTATACCCGGACCGTCGTGTATTGAAAATCGCTGTATATTAAAGACAGTTCCCTGCATAGCTTACCTCAAAAATAAAAAATACCATAGCTGACGCTATGGTATCATTTTTTCAGGGTAAAGTCAAGATATATATTGTAACAGTTTATACGTGATACGAAAAAAGCGAAAGCCGTCCCGAAGGACGGCTTTCTATTGATTATGTAATTGTTTTAAATCGGGCACTGAACAAATGATTTGAACAGGTGAAAGACCCGATTGTCGGAGTGCCCGACGGCACTTACTTAGTAACTGTAATCTTGTTAAGAACAACAGAAACGTCGGGGTCGATGCCTCTTACCTTAGTAAGCTCCATAGCAATAAGCTGTACGCATACTGCAAAAAGGTAAGGAGAAACGTTGTCGGAAGCAAGCTTAGGAAGCTTGAATACGAGAGGCATATCATCGAACTCGTCGGTATCGGTGATTACAAGAACCTCAGCCTCGGTGGGCTTAACCTTTTCGATAACGATCTTAGCGTCATCAAGACAAGCGCCGTTAGCTGCAAGGACGATGCAGAGACCGTTCTTGTTGAGCTGTGCAAGAGGACCGTGCTGGAAGTCGCTGATAGCATATCCTGAGATCTTGAGACAGTTGGTCTCCATAATCTTAAGCGCACCCTCGAGAGCGATGGGGTATGTCATACCACGGCCTACGAGAACGCCCTCACGCATGAAGCGGAATCTCTCAACGGTGGAGAGAACCTTGTCGGGCATGTAGTCGAGCATTTCTGCAACTGCTGCGGGAACAGAGTCAAGCTCTGCTGCGAGAGCCTCGTCACCTGCCCAGAGCTGACCGAGCTTAGCGAGAAGGTACATCTCGGAAGTAAAGGTCTTGGTTGCAGCGATGGAAGCCTCGTGACCGGAGTCGATGAAGAGGTGGAAGTCGCCTGCCTTAGCTACGGGAGACTCGGTGTTGTTGGTGATGGTAACGGTAAGACCGCCTGTAGCCTTAGCCATCTCGATGATAGCGAGAACGTCCTTAGCCATACCGGACTGAGAAACACCGATTACAAGAGTGTTCTTGTAGTTTACGGTTGCACCGTACTTGGTGTTAACGGAGGAGGTAGCAAGTCCGCAGGGGATGCCAAGGTATCTCTGATAGAGATACTGTGCATAGATACAAGCGTGGTCGGATGTACCTCTTGCCGCGAATACTACGTTTGTGATATCGCCTCTTGCCTTGATAGCGGCAGCTGCTGCCTCAAGAGCTTCTTTATTGGTTGTGAGAACGCGGCCAAGCACTTCAGGCTGCTCGCGGATCTCCTTTTCAAGATTCATCATTGGTCTATACCTCGAATTATATAAATATTAAATCTACATAAGGGCAGACGTATCCGCCCTTACGCTTATCTCACCCTCGGGTGATAATTATTAATTTCAGCATACCTCATACGAAGTATGGGTGTGGCACTGCCACTTATCTCTTGGAGAGAACCTCTGCCTCGTACTTCTCTATCTCATCGTACCAAGAAGCGTCGCCTGCTACGCCGCACTCTTCACAGTACTTAGCCCATACTGCGCCGAAGGGAAGCATCTTAGCCTCTTCCTGCATAACCATAAGCTTGGTGAAGTTACCTGCATCCTGAAGCTCCTTGAGAGCTGCGTTGGGAGTACACATAGCCGCAAGAAGAGCCTTCTGCCAGCTTCTGAAGCCTGTGGTCCAAGCGGAGATACGGTTGATGGAAGC
>JAZRQH010000154.1:0-5103 GCA_045649645.1 Eubacteriales bacterium | reverse complement strand
CACCACCGTCTGCGTCCTTTGAGAAGCCAAAATTGGTGGTTTGGATCTCATAGTTCTTAGACTTGGGAGCGATAACTTTCCATGTACCCTTGGAATATTTCGCTGCCATGGGGGTCCAGTTACCTGCAATGTCGGGAGCGTTAATCGCTGCAAATGATGAAATACCCATGGGGAGTATCATCATGCATACTAACATTACAGCTAACACGCGTTTGAAATTTTTCATAATTTCCTCCTAAATTAAAACTTGTGTTTTATTTATATCATACAATTGGTGAAAAATCAAGTGTTTTGGGGCGAAATACCAAAAATTATAAGGCGTTTTTAACATATATTCAGGTTGACAATATGAAATTTATGGTATAAAATAACTACATCTTATTATAGGAGCAGCAGCATGAGATATACCAAAGAAGAAGCAATGGATTTTATCAGGGAAAATAACGTCAAGTTCATCCGTCTTGCCATCTGTGACATATACGGCAGACAGAAGAACATCTCCATTATGCCAACCGAGCTGGAGAGAGCCTTTGAGCGTGGATTCGGCTTTGACGCCACCGCAATTACGGGCTTTGCAGATCCCACGCACCCCGATCTTTTTCTCTTCCCCGACCCCGACACCCTTACCCTGCTTCCCTGGAGACCCAGTCAGGGTAGAGTGGTACGCTTTTTCTGTAACATAAAGCACGCCGACACAACACCCTTTGAGCTCGATACCAGATATATACTGCAGCAGGCGGTAGAGAGAGCCAAGAATATGGGAATCCGCCTGTCTGTAGGCAGCGAGTGTGAGTTCTATCTTTTCAAAGCTGACGAGGAGGGCAAGCCTACCGATATTCCTCTGGACGAGGCGGGATATATGGATATAGCTCCCCTTGACAAAGGCGAGAATATCCGCCGCGAGATCTGTCTTACCCTTGAGGAGATGGGCATCACTCCTCTTTCCTCTCACCATGAGGAGGGACCGGGTCAGAACGAGATAGATTTCAGATACTCAAATCCCCTCTGCTCGGCAGACGACGTTATCACCTTCCGTATGGTGGTACAGACCCTTGCCGCCCGTAACGGACTTTACGCCGATTTCGGCCCCAAGCCACTGAAGGACAAGTGCGGAAACGGATACCATATCGACATCGCACCCATCAAGATAGGCTCCGAGGTTACCGAGGAGAGCGTAGCGGATCACTTTATGGCAGGCATACTTGCCCGCATCCGTGAGATGAGCGCTTTTCTCAATCCCGCAGCCGAGTCCTATGACCGTATCGGCAGCTACAAGGCTCCAAAGTATATTACCTGGGCTCCCGACAACCGCACGCAGCTTATGAGGGTAATTCCCTTTGACGGCAAGTACAAGCGCGTTGAGCTTCGTTCTCCCGACTCTCTTGCCAACCCCTATCTTGCCCTTGCGCTTATTATCCATGCAGGACTTGACGGTATAGAGAACACAACTGCTCTTACTCCTGCCTTTGACGGAAATACCGATAAGCTTGATACTCTTCCTTCAAGCCTTGGGGAAGCTTTGGACTTTGCTTCAAAGAGCGAGTTCGTTTGTCGCCATGTCCCCGCAAGAATACTTAAAGAGTACAGCCTATGATCTACAGGAACGCATACAGCGTTCTTATCATATCACCGTCGGCGGATATGCGGCGCATACTGAGAGGGCTTCTTGATCCCGACAGCTTTTCCGGCTCGGCAAACGCCCCGAGCATTGAGGAAGCAAGAAGATTGCTGTTGCAAAACCTCTATGACCTTGTTATAATAGACTCACCGATACCGGGAGCCGTCTGCCACGAGCTTGCCCTTGATATTGCCGATAACGCAGGCACGGCGGTGTTGCTGCTCACCGATATGGATTCCTACGATCAGATTCGATACCGTGTTGAGCGCTCGGGAGTGGTAACTTTACCCAAGCCACTTGACACAGATATGATAAGCACGGCTATAAATATACTGATGGCATCTCACAGCCGTATACTTGCCATCGAAGAGGAAAACAAAAAGCTCCGACGCAAAAACGAGGAGCAAAGGCTCTGCAACCGCGCAAAATGGGCGTTGCACGAGAATCTGGGAATGGATGAGCCCACGGCTCACCGATATATAGAAAAAACAGCCATGGATACCCGTACCACCAGATATGCCGTGGCAAAAGAAATACTTAAGGAGTACGAATAATGAAGCGTATCGTTGCATTGCTTCTTTTGGCGCTTTGTCTGGCATCCTGTGCTGCCGCACAGCTACCCGAAGACAAGCAAACACACGCGACATTGGAGACCCAGGAGTCCGTGACTCCCGAAACGACAGCACAGGTTGAGGAGGAGCCGGAGCCTGAGGAGGCAGAGCCTTTTTATCAGGTAGAAAGCGAACCCACCCTCACCGCAGAGGAAAACGGAGTTATAGCTTTAGGCTCCGAGCGTCAGCTTTTTATCGATACTTTTCTTATCGATGAGGCAAAGAGCGACGCCTATATCGAGCTTGAAGCTCCCGTAAAGCAGGAGATCGCATTCAGATTTGATAAGAGCTTTGAAAGAGGAGATGCCGTATATCACAATATCGTAAAAATGCCTGACGGGACCTACCGTATGTACTATAAGGCATACGCGGGATTGAGACGTATCTGCTACATAGAAAGTGAGGACGGCATAACCTGGACCCGACCCGAGCTTACCACCAACCGCTTTGGAGGAAGCAATACCAATATCGTTACCACGGATGACGCCAGCCCCGACAATCTCTTTGTATTCTACGACACCAACCCCGCCTGCCGCGAGGGCAGAAGGCTCAAGGGTGTTTACGGTCAGTGGGGCGAGTTCCTTGCCATAGAGTATTCCTATAACGGCAAGGGCGAGCACTTCCCCTTCAGCGGCAGCTTTGGAGAAAGGGTCATGGGAAAAGCACCGGCCACCAAGGGATGCTATTACGACACCCTCAATACCATGTATTGGGACGAATACAGACAGCAGTACGTGGCGTTTGTCAGAGGATTTCATAACGATAAGGAAAATTATGCCCTTAGTGCTACCTTTGTATCAAACTATCCCCATAAGGTGCTCAGAGATATCCGCGTCTCCTTCAGTGACGACGGCAAGACCTGGTCTATACCCGAGCCGCTGAAATATAACGTCAATACCGATCATCAGATGTACGCCAACGCTATAACCCCCTATTACCGCTCTCCCGGTCTCTATGTTGCCCTGCCGACGAGATATTTTGAGGAAAACGGTGACAAGCGTACTCAGGTCTATTTTATGACCAGCCGTGACCTTGTCAACTGGACAAGGACCGAAGTTCCCTATCTCAACCCCGATAACGCTGACTCCTTCAGCTACAATCAGGGTAACGGTTATCCCTGCGTAGGCTTTATCGAGACGGCAGAGAATGAGATGTCATTTTATATGAAGGAAAAATCCCACGGCAACGGTGTTCCTACCCTCTACCGTTATACCCTGCGTACAGACGGCTTTGCTTCTGCTATGGGTACGTCTCTTACCACCAAGCCATTTACCTATAAGGGAGAGAGCCTTGAGCTTAACTTTGCGGGAGAGATAAAGGTAACCGTGACCAATGCAGAGGGCGTATCTGCCACGAGCGAGTGGCTTGTCGGCGACGAGATATCCAAGATCGTTGAGCTTGACGGTGATCTGCCCGAGGGCGAATGTGTCCTTCATTTTGAAATGAAGGAAGGCACAAAGCTGTATTCGTTTAAATTTAATTAAGGAGATAGAAATATGAAAAAGATCGTTGCATTAATGTTACTTGCAGCTACGCTGATCTGCTGCTCGGCATCCGTTTTTGCTGACGGTGAGGCGGATATGCCCTTTACCGACGTAAAGGAAAGCCACTGGTTTTATGACGAGGTGGTATATGCCTACGAGAACGGCATTTTTGACGGCATGACCCCCACTACCTTTGAGCCCAACACGGCTATGACAAGAGCTATGTTCGTTCAGACTCTTGCCAACATCGAGGGCGCAGAGCTCACTCCCTATACCAACAGTGAGTTCAAAGACGTAAAGGAAAGCCATTGGTATGCTCCCGCAGTCAAGTGGGCTGTGGAAAACGGCATTGCTTCCGGTGTAGGCGGTGGACGCTTTAACCCTAATACCTATATGAGCCGTGAGCAGCTGGTTACAATGCTCAATAACTATTCCAAGGTCAAGGGTATACTCCTTGCGGCTCCCGCCGATGCCCTTGACGGCTATACCGACGCCGGCAAGGTGTCCGACTGGGCAGAGGAGGCTATGCGTGCCGCAGTTAAGGCGGGACTTGTTACAGGTGTAGGCGAAAACACCCTTGCTCCCAAGGGCGAGTCCACCCGTGCGCAGGTTGCAAGAATACTTATGCTCTACCTTGAGATGTTCAAGATAGACGAGAGCGGCGTGGTGAATATAGGCTCTGACCGTCAGCTCTTCCTTGACGATTATCTTATAGACACAGAAAAGAGTGACGCTGCCATCAATATCGAAACTCCCGTAAAGGAGGAAGCGGTATTCAGATTTGACAAGCAGTACGAAAAGGGCGATACCGTATATCACAACATCACCCGTATGCCCGACGGTACATACTGTATGTACTATAAGGCAACCGACGACATTCGCCGTATCTGTTATATCGAGAGCCGTGACGGCCTTAACTGGACCAGACCTCAGCTCTACACCAATATGTACGGCGGACAGCCCTCCAACATTGTAACAATCGACGATAACCGTCCCGACAACCTCTTTGTATTCTATGATACCAATCCTACGGTTCCCGAACATCAGCGTATGAAGGGTATCTACGGTCAGTGGGGTGACGGACTCTTCCTTGAATATTCTCTGCTTGGCGACGGTAACAACTTCCCCTTCTGGCCCAACGAGGTCAAGATGATGGGTACACCTGCATCCACAGGCGGTTGCTACTTTGACACTCTTAACACAGTACACTGGGATGCGAACAGAGGTCAGTACGTAGCCTTTGTCCGCGGTTTCCATACTGACGACGGTAATTATAACCTTACCGATCCCGACTTTGTTGCCAACAATCCCGACCTTATGCGTCGTGACATCCGTGTTGCTTACAGTAACGACTGTATAAACTGGACTACTCCCGTTCCTCTTCAGTACA
>JAZRQH010000153.1:0-4626 GCA_045649645.1 Eubacteriales bacterium | reverse complement strand
ATGGAGCTCTCGGTGCGTTCTCTACAGGCGTAGGCTCTACCGACATGGCTTGCGGTATGGCGATAGGTAAGGCTTGGTTCAAGGTTCCCTCCGCTATCAAATTTGTACTTAAGGGTAAATTAAATAAATACGTATCCGGTAAGGACGTTATCCTTCATATCATCGGTATGATCGGTGTTGACGGTGCGCTCTATAAGTCTATGGAGTTCACAGGCGAAGGCGTACATAATCTCACGGTTTCCGACAGACTTTGTATTGCCAATATGGCAATCGAGGCAGGCGGTAAGAACGGTATCTTTGAGGTTGACGATCAGACCCTTGCTTACCTCAAGGAGGCAGGTGCAAAGGAGCCTTGTGTATTCGCTCCCGATGAGGATGCCGAGTATGACGAGGTTTATGAGATAGATCTTTCTACCATCAAGTCTACCGTTTCCTTCCCCCACCTTCCCGAGAACACACACACCGTTGACGAAATTGACGAGGTCAAGATCGATCAGGTAGTTATCGGCTCCTGTACCAACGGCCGTCTTCAGGATCTTGTTGCTGCAGCCGAGATCATGAAGGGCAAGAAGGTAGCAAAGAACGTTCGTTGCATAGTTATTCCCGCAACACAGAAAATATATCTTGAAGCAATGGAGATGGGTCTCTTAAAGACCTTTATTGAGAGCGGTGCGGTAGTTTCCACTCCCACCTGCGGACCCTGTCTCGGCGGTCATATGGGTATACTTGCGGCAGGTGAAAGAGCAGTTGCTACCACCAACCGTAACTTTGTAGGCCGTATGGGTCACCCCACCTCTGAGGTTTATCTTGCAAGCCCCGAGGTTGCCGCAGCTTCTGCTATCACAGGCAAGATATCAGGTCCTGAGGAGGTAATGTAAGATGAAATTTGAAGGAAAAGTAATCAAATACGGTAACAACGTTGATACCGACGTTATCATCCCCGCAAGATATCTTAATACTATAGACCACAAGGAGCTTGCTTCCCACTGTATGGAAGACCTTGATACCACCTTTGTACAGCGCGTACAGCCCGGTGATATCATGGTAGCCGAGTATAACTTCGGTTGCGGCTCCTCCCGTGAGCATGCTCCCATCGCCATCAAGGCAAGCGGAATCTCCCTTGTTATTGCAAAGTCCTTTGCACGTATCTTCTACCGTAACTCTATCAACATAGGTCTGCCTATCGTTGAGTGTCCCGAGGCGGTTGACGCTATCATGGAGGGTCACGAGCTTTCCTGCGATATGGACAAGGGCGAGATCACCAACCTTACCACAGGTGAGAAGTTCACTACACAGCCTTTCCCCTCATTTATCCAGACGATCATTGAGGGCGGCGGTCTTATCGAATCAATCAAGAAAGGCGCTATAAAATAATGAACTATAATATTGCATTACTCAAGGGCGACGGCATCGGTCCCGAGATCGTGGACGGCGCTGTCAAGGTCCTTGAAAAGATAGCTGATAAATTCGGTCATACCTTCAACTTCACTCCCTACCTTATCGGTGGATGTGCTATTGACGCTACAGGTATGCCTCTGCCCGAGGAAACAGTTAAGGGATGTCTTGCATCCGACAGTGTACTTCTCGGTGCGGTAGGCGGCCCCAAGTGGGATACCCTCCCCGGAAATCAGAGACCCGAGAAGGCACTTTTAGGTATTCGCTCGGCTCTCGGTCTTTATACCAACCTTCGTCCTGCAAAGCTTTATTCCGCACTTAACGCAGAGTGTCCTCTCCGTCCCGATATCGTGGAGAAGGGAATAGATCTCGTTATGGTAAGAGAGCTTACCGGCGGTATCTACTTCGGTGAGAGAGGCAGACGTGAGGGCCAGTACGGCCCCGAGGCTTACGACACCGAGTGCTACAGCGTTATGGAGATAGAGCGTATTGCAAGAGTTGCCTGCGAGACCGCACAGAAGCGCGGTGGTAAGGTCATCTCTATCGACAAGGCAAACGTGCTTGAGAGCTCCCGCCTCTGGAGAGAGGTCGTTCATAAGGTAGCAGAGCAGTACCCCGACGTTGAGGTAACTGATATGTTAGTTGACAATGCGGCTATGCAGCTTGTCAAGAACCCCAGCCAGTTTGACGTTGTGGTAACCTCCAATATGTTCGGTGATATCCTTTCCGACGAGGCAAGCCAGATCACAGGCTCCATCGGACTTCTGCCCTCCGCATCTCTCGGCGACACCAAGTGCGGTATGTACGAGCCTATCCACGGCTCCGCTCCCGACATTGCGGGTCAGAACAAGGCTAACCCCATCGCAACCATCCTTTCAGCAGCTATGATGCTTCGTTATTCCTTTGATCTCGAGGCTGAGGCAAAGGCGATCGAGGATGCAGTTGATGAGGTTCTTAAGGCAGGCTACAGAACAGGCGATATCCTCGGCGCATCCAAGGAAACTCCCCTCACCTGTACCGAAATGACAGATAAAATTTTAGAAAGAATATAAAATAAAAAATAAAATAAGAGCGCACTGAAAAGCCTTCCCCGGTGGGGGAAGGGGGACCATCGCAAGGCGATGGTGGATGAGGCGCCCTTTAATAGAAAGGTCTTGATTTTAATGCTCAACATAAGAGTTGAAAAGACAAATACACCCAAAGAAAAACCCGATTTCACCAAGCCCCTTCCTTTCGGTAAGATCTTTACCGACCATATGTTCATTATGAACTATACAGAAGGCAAGGGCTGGTATGATGCAAGAATAGTACCCTACGGCAAGATAGAGCTTGACCCCTCCGCTATGGTATTCCATTACGGACAGGAGATGTTCGAGGGTCTCAAGGCTTACCGTAACGAGGCAGGAGAGTGCTTCCTCTTCCGTCCCGATATGAACGCTAAGCGTACCAATGCCACAAACGAAAGACTTTGTATTCCCGAGCTTCCCGTAGAGGATTTTGTAGAGGCAGTCAAGGCGGTTGTTGACATTGACCGTGATTGGATCCCCACACAGGAGGGAACCAGCCTTTATATCCGTCCCTTCATCATCGCAACCGACGAGTTCCTCGGTGTTGCACCCTCTAAAAACTATCTCTTTATGGTAATTCTCTCTCCCAGCGGTGCGTATTATGCCAATGGGCTGCAGCCTGTAGGCATCTGGATAGAGGACGAGTACGTACGTGCAGTCAAGGGCGGTATGGGCTTTGCAAAGACCGGCGGTAACTACGCTTGCTCCCTTGCAGCACAGGAAAAGGCACATGCAGACGGCTATTCTCAGGTGCTTTGGCTTGACGGTGTTGAGCGCAAGTATATCGAAGAGGTGGGCGCAATGAACATCTTCTTCAAGATAGACGGCAAGATCGTTACTCCTATGCTCAACGGCTCCATCCTTCCCGGTATCACCCGTGACTCTGTTCTTCACTACTGCAGAGAGAAGGGAATCCCCTGCGAGGAAAGAAGAATCTCTGTTGACGAGCTTATCGAGGCACAGAACTCAGGCAAGCTCGAGGAGGTATTCGGCTCCGGAACTGCGGCGGTAATCTCCCCTGTAGGAAAGCTCCGTTACAAGGACGACGTTTACACCATAGGCGACGGCTCTATCGGTGAATTCAGCCAGAAACTCTATGACTTCATTACCGGCGTACAGACAGGCAAGGTTGAGGACGAGTTCAACTGGAGAGTTAAGATATAAGAAATAGAAAAAGAACAAAACCGCCCGCAGGCGGTTTTGTTCTTTTGTATTGACATATAATTATATTTCCCCTATAATAAAACCATGAAAATTCAGTTATCAGATCATTTTAATTATTCCAAGTTAATACGCTTCACCCTGCCATCTATCGCATCCATGATATTCATATCTATTTACGGTGTGGTAGACGGTATTTTTGTGTCCAACTTTGTGGGCAAAACTCCCTTTGCCGCCATCAATCTTATTTATCCCGCCATGATGCTGGTGATGGCTTTCGCATTTATGATAGGTTCGGGAGGCTCGGCGCTCATATCAAAGACCATGGGCGAGGGCAAAAAAGAAAAGGCAAACGAGATCTTTTCTATGCTTGTATATATATCAATAGTATTTGGTATTATCATATCCGTCCTCGGCTTTATCTTTATTGAGGAGATATCCCTCGTTATGGGTGCGGACGAGGAGATGCTGCCCCACTGTGTGACCTACGGACGTATTCTGCTTCCCGCATTTGTATTTCTGCTTTTGCAGTGCGAGTTTCAGACCTTTCTTATAGCGGCGGAAAAGCCTAACCTTTCCCTAATTATGACGGTGGGAGCAGGCTGTACAAACATTATTCTTGATGCCGTTCTCGTGATCCCCTTCGGACTTAAGGGTGCGGCGGTTGCCACAACTATGAGTCAGGTGGTGGCGACGGCCATAGCTCTTTGCTATTTCATTTTCTCAAAGAAGGCGATACTTAAATTAGGCAGATTCCGCTTTGATGCAAAA
Organism: Eubacteriales bacterium; assembly: GCA_045649645.1. Classification (GTDB taxonomy): domain Bacteria; phylum Bacillota; class Clostridia; order Oscillospirales; family CAG-272; genus RGIG7300. Next base: position 232 of record JAZRQH010000153.1, on the reverse strand, counting down.
GCTCTTTGGCAGAGCTGCTCTAACGGAGCCTCCGAGATGATGACCAATCTTTCTTCGTCCTTGGTCAACATTCTATATAACTATCAGCTTATGGCTATGATAGGGCAGGACGGAGTTTCGGTATACGGTATCATACTTTATATAAACTTTATTTTTATCGGGGTGTTCTTTGGCTTTTGCTCGGGCTCTGCCCCTGTTATCAGCTTCCACTACGGTGCCCAAAATCACCGTG
>JAZRQH010000152.1:0-6120 GCA_045649645.1 Eubacteriales bacterium | reverse complement strand
GCAGGCGTAGGCGATGTAGTGATCCATTCTCTCATGAAGTCCGAAACAGGCGCAGAAAGAATGGGCGATGCCGTAGTTCTTTCCGAAGCCAACGCTTAAAAGGAGGTCAAAAAAAGATGAAAAAGTTTTATAACAAACCCGAAATCGAGCTTATTGATCTCACGTCAAAGGATGCTCTGATGCTCACTGAGAACGGGTATCCTGCTCCCGGCGACCTTAAGGATGACTATTGGCTTGACGCCACATCCAAAAAGGGTTACGAGGACGATGATTACGTCTGGGGCTAAACAAACAACAAAACAGGTCGGAAATGATTTTCCGACCTGTTTTATTTTGATTGACATAATCATCCGGGAATGATATAATAAAAGAAGTTAACGAAAGGACCGTGTGTGCAGATATGAAGTGCAGGATAGCCGAGCTTATAACAGAAATACCGGATACGGATGATATGATCTCCCGTTGCGCCGAGTACGCATACGAAGGCAATGAGCCTGCGGATATCACGGTATTATATGAGCGATATCCCTTTGAACGTAACCCCAATATCCCCAAGGACGTGCTCATATATATGAGCTCGGGAACTCAGTTTTATAACAGCCTTCTGGCATTGGACGGTATGATGCTTCATTCCTCGGCGGTTGAATATGAGGGAAGGGCATACCTCTTTTCAGGGCCCTCAGGCATGGGGAAATCCACACACACACGGCTCTGGACCGAGACCTTTGAGGGTGCACGTGTTATTAACGATGACAAGCCCGCATTGCGCTGTATAGACGGCGTATGGTACGCTTACGGAACGCCCTGGAGCGGCAAGACACGTCAAAACATCAACGCAAAGGTGCCTCTGGCAGGAATATGCTTCCTTGAGCGGGGAGAGGAAAACTCTATACGGCTTATGGATAAAAAAGAGGTAGTAATAAATATAATCGCTCAGACTACCCGTAAGATGCTGGGACCGCAGAGTATGAACAGGCTGCTGTCCACCGTAGACAAGCTTATAGCGGATATTCCCGTATACGTGATGAAATGTCTTCCCAACGGGGATGCGGCAAAGCTCAGCTACCAAACTATGAAGCCAAAGGAGATATGATATGAAGATAAATGAAAACTACGTACTCAGACAGATCTCTGATACCTGGGTAGTGCTTCCCTTAGGGACACAGACCCTCGATTTCAACGGAATGATAACTCTTAACGAAACAGGCAGCTTTTTGTGGTCCAGACTGGAAAAGGGCTGCGAGGCAGAGGATCTTGTAGAGGCTCTGCTTGAGGAATACGAGGTAAGCCGTGAGCAGGCAAGTGCCGACGTAGCCGAGTTTGTGGAGAAGCTTAAAAAGGCCGATATAGTATAAACGGATACGGTCTATTGCCAAAGTGGGGAGGTGGATATATGCACGATCTGCAGCTTGCTCCTATGGAGGAGCTTGTGACCTTGATGCGTGAACAGCTGAATAAGGGCGGATCGGTGAGGTTTTCACCCCGCGGAGTCAGTATGCTTCCTATGCTCAGACACGGCAAGGACGGCGTGCAGCTTTCACCCATTACGGGCAAGCTGAAAAAATACGACGTTGCTCTTTACCGCCGTGACGATGGCAGATACGTGCTTCACCGTATCGTCAGGACAGGGGATACCTACACCTGTATAGGAGATAATCAGTATCATTGTGAAAAGGGCGTAAGACATGACCAGATGATCGCCGTGGTAACTGCCTTTATAAGAAGGGGCAGACATTACACGGTGGATAATATGAAATACAGGATCTATTGCAGGCTGTGGCATTACAGCCGTTTCCCGAGACGGGTATTGCGGGCTCTGAAGCACCGCGCAAAGAAACTTCTGAAAAGGGGGTAGGATATGAGCTTACAGACATCCTGGGACAGCGGAATAAGCGTTATTTATCTTGCGTGTTGCGCTCTGCACTCTGTTCTGCCCGAAAGAGCAGCGGTAGAGGCAATGGATGCCGAAGCGGTATACCGGCAGGCTAAAAGACATAAGATGCAGGCTGTTACCTATATGGCGCTTACCTCGGTTACCGACAGGGCTTCGGAAATATACCCCCTGTGGCACAGAGACTATACAAATTCAATGAGAATGCTCTTTTCCTACGCTCTGGAAAGGGAAAAGGTACAGCTGTTTTTCGAAAAAAGCGGAATATGGTATCTTCCCCTCAAGGGTATAGTTCTTCAGAATCTGTACCCAAAGCTGGGAATGCGTCAGATGGTGGATAACGACTATCTTGTGGATGCTGACAAATGCGAGCTTATCAGAGATCGTATGGTGGCAGATGGATATGAGGTAGAAATGTACGGCAGGGCCAGCCACGACGTGTATCTCAAGCTCCCCTACGGCAATTTTGAAATGCACAAGACCCTCTGTAAGGAATCTCACGACGACGTCTTTGCAAGATACTACAGCAACGTAAAGGAACGTCTTGTTAAGGATGAGGGCAATAGCTACGGATATCATTTTACGGACGAGGATCAGTATATCTATTTCGTCGTACACGCATATAAGCACTATGCTATCTCGGGAGGTACGGGCATACGTACCCTGATGGATGCTTATATCTATGACACAAGGTGCGGCAAGGTCATGGACAGAGTCTGCCTCGACAGAGAGCTTAAGAGACTTAAGCTGCTTGAGTTCGAGACTGCCTTGCGTGAGCTTTCGGTCAAGATTTTTGACAAGAGCAACTGCCGTCCCGATTTTTGCAGTACCGGTCTTACAGAGGATGAAAAAAGCTTCCTTGACTTTTTCGTAGGCTCGGGCTGCTTCGGCTCTATGGATCAGAGCATCAAGAACAAGCTTGCGGCATATGCCGACGGCGAGGGCAAGGTGGGGAATAAGAGTAAGCTTAAATATTATCTTAACCGTCTTTTCCCTACGGGGCTTTACTTTAAAGAAAATCATCCCATACTGTATAGGCACAAATACCTGATCCCCTTCTTCTGGATATACAGGATAGTAACAAAGCTTTTCACAAGGGCAGGGGATATATTCAAGGAGTTCAATCTTATACGCAAACAGTGATATAAACAAAATCACCCGTAATTTAAATTACGGGTGATATTTTTTATTTCATTCCGGGAGCTGTGTTCGAATCATACTGTCCTCACCCTCGTGTGATGATGAACAACTTTCGAACTACTCTACTCGATTGCCGGTACAGGCCTGGCCTGCTTACGCATCAGCGTTCTTCTTAGCCTCGTCGATGATCTTCTGAGCAACGGCTGCGGGAACCTCTTCGTATCTTACGAAGTTGAATGCAAATCTGCCCTTACCCTGAGAGAGAGCACGGAGCGCGATAGTGTAGTCAACCATTTCGGAAGCGGGAACCTCGGCCTCAAGGACCTGATAGCCCTTCTTGTCAGGAGAAGCTTCCATACCCATTACACGGCCGCGGCGCTTGTTAACGTCACCGATAACGTCGCCCAGCTGATGGTCGGGAATGATAACCGTAAGAGCGCCAACGGGCTCGAGAAGAACGGGATTAGCCTTGGGAAGACCTTCCTTATAAGCGAGAGAAGCTGCAAGCTTGAACGCCATTTCGGAGGAGTCAACGTCGTGGTAAGAGCCGTCGTAGAGGTTAGCTGCAAGGTTAACTACAGGATAGCCTGCAAGAACACCCTTCTGCATTGCTTCGAGAAGACCCTTTTCAACTGCGGGGAAGTAACCCTTGGGAACTGCACCGCCGACAACAGACTCGGTGAATGTAAGACCTTCAGCCTCACCGGGAGCGAACTCGATCTTAACGTGACCGTACTGACCGTGACCGCCGGACTGCTTCTTATGCTTACCTTCTACCTGAACCTTCTTCTTGATGGTCTCGCGGTAAGCGATCTTGGGAGCGCTGAGCTCAACCTCAACGTTGTATCTGGACTTCAGCTTGGAGGTAACGACGTCAAGATGCATATCGCCGATACCGGAGAGCACAAGCTGCTTGGTCTCAGCGTTGTTCACGAATGAAAGTGTTCTGTCCTCTTCAAGAAGCTTTGCGATACCGGACGCGATCTTGTCCTCGTCGCCCTTGCCCTTGGGAGAAATAGCCATAGCCATATAAGGTGTGGGATAGCTTACCTTCTTATAGAACCAGTTTGCGGAACCGGTGGTAAGTGTGTCGCTGGTGTTGGTGTTAGCAAGCTTGGGGATCATACCCATATCGCCGCATGCGAGGCAGTCGACCTCGGTCTGCTTCTTACCTATCATGGTATAGAAGTGAGCGAACTTTTCGTTACCGCCGCGGTTAACGTTGCGCAGGGTCATGGTGTTGTTGAGCTCGCCTGTCATGACCTTGAAGAAGGACATCTTACCAACGAAGGGGTCTGCAACGGTCTTATATACAAATACGGTGGTATCTGTGGTATCAGCGATAGAGATCTCCTTTTCCTCGTCGCCGTCGTAGATCTTTTCAACCTTCTTTGCGGTATGACGGGGATAGGACTCGTGCATAATGTTAAGAAGCGCTTCGATACTCCAAAGCTTGGTAGCAGAGCCGCAGATAACGGGACAGATAGTACCGTCGATCATACCCTGGTGAACACCCTCAACGCATTCCTCAAAGCTGATAGGCTCTCCTGCGAAATACTTTTCCATAAGCTCGTCGCTGGTAGCAGCGATAGACTCAAGGAACATATCCTTATACTTGTCAGCAGCTGCCTGGAAGTCAGCGGGGATCTCGCCCTCGGTGTGAGCACCGGTGTTCTTGTCGTATACGAACACAACGTCGTCAAGCAGGTTAAGGAAGCCCTTGATGGTGTCGTCCGAGCCTCTCATGGGGAGAAGCAGAGGACAGATGATGTTACCGAACTTTTCACGGAGCTCGTCGAAGAGCTTGGTGAATCTTGCTTCGGGATCGTCAAATTTGTTGATAAAGATAGCCTTGGGGATGTTGAACTCGTCAGCCAGTTCCCAAGCGATCTCTGCACCAACCTCAACGCCGTTACGTGCGTCGATGGTGATAACTGCAGCGTCTGCAACTCTCAGGGCCTGATGAACTTCACCTGCGAAGTCCAGGAAGCCGGGGGTGTCTATAATATTGATCTTGGAATCCTCCCAAGCGATGGGGGATGTGGTGGAGGAAATAGAGAAGCCTCTCTTGATCTCCTCGGGATCATAGTCACATACTGTGTTCTTGTCAGCGGTATTACCAAGTCTGTCGGTAGCCTTTGTCATGTAAAGCATAGCCTCGACCATAGAAGTTTTACCGCTACCGCCGTGGCCCAGGAGGGCAACGTTACGGATCTGTTTGGTGGTGTACTTTGCCATTTGTATATACTCCTTAAAAGAAATTACGTAATAACTGCCAAATCAAGCATTGAATTAATTATACATTATTAATGAACGGAATGCAATAGAATCTTGAACGAATTATGTCTGCGTCATAGTAAAAAAAAGCCAAGGAATTTTGTACTATTTGTACAAAATCCCTTGGAAAGTGTTATTTTTCACAAGAAATTTGTCTATTTCGTTCATAACAACGGACTTTTTCTTGGACCAGTCAGGGGCAATGAGGGTAGATTTTTGTCCGTCACCGGTTATTCTTCCTATGCATATGTCGGGAGGCAGAAGCTCTAATTGCTTACAGGTTATCTCAACGTACTTCTCAAGACTTAAAAGCTCAAAATCCCCGTTTTTATAACTGTCGGCAATAGGAGTTCCTTCCTCAATATATAACATATGGATCTTTAACATAAAGGGATGAAGCCGCGCTATCTCACGGGCTGTTTCCAGCATCATCTCTTCGGTCTCACCGGGAAGGGAATTGATGATGTGAACGCAGATGTTAAGCCCGCGGAGCTTTTCGTAGACCTCAAGGAACTTTTCATAGCTGTGACCTCGGTTGACAAGCTCGGCTGTTCTGCCGTGTACGGTCTGCAAGCCTAATTCTAAGATAAGGAACGTTCTTTCATTTATTTCTCTTAAATACTCTATACATTCGTCGTCTATGGCATCTACACGGGTGGCGATATCAATGCCTATGGCCTCGGGCAGAGAAAGAACTCTCTCGTATATTTCCTTTAATTTATTTATATCTGCGTAGGTGTTGGTGTAGTCCTGCAGATAAGGCAGCCTCAGCGCTCCTGCCCATTTTGAGGACAGCTTTTCGGTCTGTCGGG
>JAZRQH010000151.1:0-4223 GCA_045649645.1 Eubacteriales bacterium | reverse complement strand
ATGATAGCAACGGAGGAATCGTCGATATCATAGTGATTGGACTCACCCTCAAAGTAGTCCTCGTCAACACCGTACTCAACACAGAGCTTCTGAAGCTCACAGGTGGTAGAGCGGATACAGGTAAGACACTTCTTCTCGTGATTGGAGAGAACCAGCTGAAGGTTCATCTTTCTTGCCTTACGAACTGCGGGAGTGTTGGTGAGAACCTCCATACCCTCGTTTACGGGATATACGCAAGCGGCAACGGGACCTCTTGCGCCCTTGACCTCAACGAGACAAAGACGGCATGCACCGATCTCGTTGATGTCCTTCATGTAGCAAAGGGTAGGAATATCAATGTTTGCAGCACGGCATGCCTCGAGGACGGTGCTGTTGGCAGGAACACTGTAGTCTCTGCCGTTTATCTTAATGTTTACGTTTTCCATTATTCGAGTACTCCTTCCTTACTGTTTTACGATCGCGTTGAACTTACACTTCTCGATACAAGCGCCGCACTTGATACACTTAGAGGTATCGATAACGTGAGGCTGCTTAACTGCACCGGAGATAGCGCCGACAGGACATACTCTGGAGCATGCTGTACAGCCCTTACACTTGTCCTCGATGATAACGTAGGACAGGAGGTTCTTACATACGCCTGCGGGACACTTCTTTTCAACAACGTGAGCCTCATACTCATGTCTGAAGTACTTGAGTGTGGAAAGAACGGGGTTGGGAGCTGTCTGACCGAGACCGCAGAGAGACGCGGACTTGATGTAGTAGCAGAGCTCTTCAAGCTTGTCTATATCCTCAAGAGTTCCGTTACCGGAAATGATCTTGTCAAGGATCTCAAGAAGTCTTCTTGTACCGATACGGCAGGGTGCACACTTACCGCAGGACTCGTCAACAGTAAAGTCAAGGAAGAAGCGTGCGATATCAACCATACAGGTATCCTCGTCCATAACGATTAGACCGCCGGAGCCCATCATAGAGCCGATAGCGATAAGAGAGTCATAGTCGATGGGGGTATCGTAGAGAGATTCGGGAATACATCCGCCGGAAGGACCGCCTGTCTGAGCCGCCTTGAACTTCTTGCCGTTGGGGATACCGCCGCCGATCTGCTCAACAACCTCACGAAGAGTTGTACCCATAGGAATCTCAACGAGACCTGTGTTGGTGATCTTACCGCCAAGTGCGAATACCTTAGTACCCTTGGACTTTTCTGTACCCATAGAAGCAAACCACTCTGCACCGTTAAGGATGATCTGAGCGATGTTTGCGTATGTTTCAACGTTATTGATAATGGTAGGCTTGCCGAAGAGACCCTTTACTGCAGGGAAAGGAGGACGGGGTCTGGGCTCACCGCGGTTACCCTCGATAGAGGTAAGAAGAGCTGTCTCCTCGCCGCATACGAACGCACCTGCACCGAAACGCAGCTGAATGTCGAAGTTAAAGCCTGTACCGAAGATATCGTTGCCAAGAAGGCCGTATTCTCTTGCCTGCTTGATAGCAACCTCAAGACGGTGGATAGCGATAGGATACTCTGCACGAACGTAGATGTAACCCTCGTCAGCGCCGATAGCGTAGCCTGCGATAGCCATTGCCTCAAGAACAGCGTGGGGGTCACCCTCAAGGATGGAACGGTCCATGAACGCACCGGGGTCACCCTCGTCTGCGTTACATACAACGTACTTCTTGCCCTTGGGCTGAGCCTGAGCGAACATCCACTTTCTACCTGTGGGAAATCCGCCGCCGCCACGGCCGCGAAGACCGGAATCAAGAATGCACTTAATAACGTCATCGGGAGTCATCTCGGTAAGAACCTTACCGAGTGCCGCATAGCCGTCCATAGCGATATACTCGTCGATAACCTCGGGGTTGATCATACCGCAGTTACGAAGAGCAACTCTCTTCTGCTTCTTATAGAAGGTAGTGTCAGCAAGGCTGTTTACCTTTTCTTCAATAGCGTCGTGGTGTTCAGCGTAAATGAGTCTCTGAACGGGTCTACCCTTAAGAAGATGCTCCTCAACGATCTCGGGAACGTCCTCTGCCTGAACCATAGAATAGAAGGTTCCTTCGGGATATACGATCATGATAGGACCAACGGCACAAAGACCGAAGCATCCTGTAACAACTATCTTTACCTCTTCGTCAAGACCCTTAGCCTTGAGCTCAGCCTCAAGAGCTGTCTGGATCTTACCTGAACCGGAGGATGTACAGCCTGTACCACCGCAAATTAAAACGTGTGAACGAATCATTTGTATATTTCCTCCTTATTTATTATCCATTGTGTATTCAGCAACGATCTTGCCGCCCTGAATATGCTCAGCAAATACTCTCTTTGCCTTGTCAACGTCCATCTTAACGTATGTAACCTTGTCCTTGCCTGCCTCGTAAACCTCAACAACGGGCTCATACTGGCAGATACCGATACAACCGGTCTGTGTTACTGTGATAGCGTCGGCCAGACCTGCGTTAGCAACCTCTTCAACGAACTGTGCAAGCACGGGACGTGCGCCTGCCGCAATACCGCAGGTTGCCATGCCGACAACGATACGTGTACCGCTCTCAGAGTCTCTGATAGCAACTTTATTTTTCATTTTATCTCTGATAGCAGCGAGTTCAGCTAATGATTTCATTAGTTTGTTCCTCCAAAATTATTATATTGTTCTGTAAGATAATCTTTGATCCAGGCTATAATCTCCGGTTCTCCCAGAGAAACGTCGCCAAGCACCTCACGAAGCTGCAGAGTAGATAATACTACCTCTGCCCCGGGCTTGCGGTGTATATACTCAAAATCTCTGTCCGGCGCGCCCATGATAAGCGTTGTCATAGTGGACACCATATCGCCTACAGGTGTGAAGTCGATACTCTTTGTATCAAAGGTTGCCGTAACCGTCGTGCCGACACCTACCTCACTCTTGATATCTATACTGCCGCCTGTCTGCTCCGCCGCCATCTTGAGTAGCGGAACGCCAAGCCCTACCTTCCTTGTCGTTCGTGTGGTGTAGAAAGGATCAATAACACTTTTGACCACCTCGGGAGTCATACCGCAGCCATTGTCCCCGATAGTCAGGGTCAATATGCCTTTTTCGTCCTCTATGAGAGAGACTTCAATGTTTTTAGCTCCTGCGCTGACCGAGTTCTCGGTAACGTCAAGAATATTCAGCGATAACTCCTTCATAGCCACGGATTACATATACTTAGCAAGTATACCGTCGACATCCTCTTTTACGAGTCTGCCGTAAACCTCGCCGTTAACAGTAAGTACGGGTGCAAGACCGCAGGCACCGATACAACGGGTAGCCTCAAGGGAGTATCTGCCGTCAGGAGAAGTGTCACCTGCCGCAAGGCCTCCGAGCTTAAGGGAGATTCTGTCGATAATGTCGCCTGCGCCCTTAACGTAGCAAGCGGTACCAAGGCAAACTGCAATAGCAACCTCGCCCTTGGGATTGAGGGAGAACTGTGAGTAGAAGGATGCAACGCCGTATACCTCTTCAAGGGATACATCCATTCTTTCAGCAATGATCTTCTGAACCTCTACGGGAAGATAACCGTAGATCTCCTGAGCCTCCTGAAGGATAGGCATCATTGCTCCCTGAGTGTCACGGTACTTCTCAATTACAGCGATGAGCTGCTCTTCCTGAGCCTTAGTACCGCGAAACATGACCGTAGTCAGTTTCTTTTTCATAGTGTTTTTACCTCCATAATGGTTTTATATTATTATATATTTTACTAAATATAATAAGCTAAATTAAATACAAGATCTTCATTTGCTTGATATAAGCTTGAGCAGATTATTTCGCACCAGTGCGCTTGAATATGGCTCGTCGTCGATATCAATAAAATTCTTTGCCTCGTTTATATCCCACAGATAGTGGGCATCAGAGGAGCAAAGGACTCTTGCGTCTTTTACCGCCCCATACTTTGCACGGTATGCCTCAACATTGGCTGAATCGTTAAACTCCACTACCGAAAAACCGTACTCAGGAGGAATGTCTCCCAAGGTCGCCACCATACCGTTTGAGGTACGGTCGATATGGGCGGGATAACACACTCCGCCGTAGCTGTGTACCAAGGCTATAGCAGTCTCTACGTTATAGTCGGTTGCCGATATAAGCAGAGTTTCCTCCTGGCCTAAGACGTTATCCTCCTCGTCCATATAATACTGATGACCGAAGATGTCGGGACGGTTCTTTATATTCATTATATGTCCCTTGACCTCAGCGTCAAAGCTCATTGCC
>JAZRQH010000150.1:0-3877 GCA_045649645.1 Eubacteriales bacterium | reverse complement strand
GTCGGGAAGATTGGATACGATGATCTGAAGTCCGTTGTCGGTGAATACAGGCTTGTCTACCGTAAGCTCGATATGAAGCGCATCGTAGCTTCCGTCGTTGTATCTCACAAGCACGGTATGTATTCCGTCCTCGTATACGGTGTAGGTATAATCATGTCTGCCCGCCACCTTGGCTGCGGTTACGTTAACGATATATCCTGCATCCTTGATCTCAGAGTAGTTATCATACTCACCCTTTGCTATAAAGAAATCCTTAAGATCAGGCTTAAAGTCATTGACTGTAACCTTAACACCGTAGGCGGTAAGATAGGTCTCGATATCCTTTATTTCAACGGGAAGGATATAACTGGTTCCGTCCTTCATTCTTATCCAGAGGGTATACGTGCCTACGGTACGCATATCGTAGCTGTAGACTCCGTCAACGGTACCCTCAAGCAAAGTCTTGTTGTCGATAGCCACGTTGCCCTCGGTTGCCTTGATCTCGGAGGGCGTCGCATGTACGCCGGGAGCAAAGCGCATATCCTTGATCTGATCGGCAAGAGTAACCGACATGGTATAGTTTTTACTGCTTACGTAGGGTACCTTAAGCGCGGGGATGACCTCTTCCTCTGTGTAATCGCAGTTAGCACAGATCTTGCGCTTAAGGCCGTTCTCGGTATCCGTTGCATCGGATATTATTACCCAGTCGCTCATAACGTGACCCTGTGCGGGAGCTATCTCCTGACCGAGCACCGCATTACACTTGGTACAGTAGGTAATAACAGAGCCGTCCACTGTGCAGGTAACGTCGGTTATAACAGGCTCTCCTGCGCTGTGTCCCGTAGGCATTATGGGCTGGGTCTGTGTCTGTGTACAGTGGGAACAGTATCTGGTCTTGACACCCATCATAGTACAGGTAGGCTCGGTGGTAACTACCCAATCACCCCAGACGTGACCGACGTCGGCGTGGTTGAGAATGATACCGTAAGCCTTTGCGGTGGTACCGTTGGTATAGCATCCGTTTATGCCGTCATAGGTGGACTCGCAAACCGTTATAAACCGTCCCCAGGTATCGACCGTACCGCCTGCGGTATAGTATCTGTCCATATACATACATGCCGCGCGGGAAACCGAGCCTATTGTGGCAAGCTTAGCCTGTGTTGCCGAAAGTCCCAGTGCACTCACGTCAGCAGAAATGACAGACCAAGGAATACAAAGCTCAAAGCACCAGCCTGTTTCTGTTATCTTGCCCTTGGCACTGACCGAGGAGGTAATATCCTTTTCGTTCACCTGTGAACGGTATACCTTAACGGTGTTGTCCGCCATGATACCCACGTTATACCAGGGTGTTGTCTGCTTACTTGTGTTCTTTTCAAATACGCCGAGAGGGTCGAGCATCAGGGCAAGAACATCGCCGTTCCAACCGTACGGACGGCTTGAGCCCGAGTTGTTTATATTGTCATATCCCGTTGTAGCTACAAATGAATTTGAAATATTGTGGTCATAGATATCCGCAGCAAAGTACAGTCCGTTGTCGTCATAAGCGAAATATACCTTTGCCGTGGTGGTAGGGAGATTATGCGCCCAGAAGCGTCCCAGGGTCGCATCGTTTAAGTCCGCCGCATCAGACCATACACCCGTGGTCTCGATGATGCCGTCAAGGGTAGGTGTACCCTTTGGCATATTAACGGCGGGGTTCTGCGTTACGTTCCCTGCATAGCCGAATATACCCATAGGCATAAGCATGCATACACAGAGCATTACTGCCGTTATTCTGATAAATCTTTTCATGTCGATCTCCTTAAAAGTGATACTTGAATTGTAACATTTATCAGTTGAAATGTCAACAAAATATACAACTTTATTGCAATTAAATGGAATTTTTACAGCAAAAGTTACAAATTTCCCTGAATTCCGCATAAAAAAACAGCCTTTCGGCTGTTTTTATTTGAGATATAATTCATCCACACCCAAAAAGGCTTCGGCATTGATAGCGCTTGTCATGGGAATAGTCACCGATGCTCCGCAGGTCTCGCAGAAAACGCGGATATCCTCGTAGTCGGGAGCAACGAACTCAAAATTATATTTGGGAAGCTCGTCTGCACCGCAATTACAATGTATATTACCCTCCTCCTTAAGCTCTATGAGCATAAAGCGGATAACGTCCTCGACAAAGGGATCGTCCGCATCGTCAAGACGGTCGTCCTTATGAAGAGCATCAAGGCTTGTAACACCCGCCTCCTCGAACATACCAAGCAGCATTGATTCATTTTCCTTCAACGCCTCAAGCACCTTGTCCTTTGAACCTATAAAGCAGATGTCAAGTCCGGTGTAGGTGCAGCCCAGTCTGAACAGCTCGTTTGAGAAGAACACGCCTGTGGAAACGGTATAGTTATGGGGCTTGGGACAGATTATACAGGGAGCGGTTATACGCACGCTCTTATCCTTGGTGTACTGAAGCATAAGCTCACTCTTGCCGCAGGAGCATTTAAGCTTTATCATATCGCCGGAAAGAGCAAAGATACCTACAACACTTATAACTCCTGCCCCACAATGAGGACAGCGGTATGCAACTGTGGTTTCTTTAGAGTCTAAGATCATTTTATCTTCCTTTCAAAAGCTCCTCGCCCGAAACAAAGCCCTCTGTAGGCTTCATTGCGTCGGGAAGCTCCTTTTCAAATTTATAGTCTTCGCGCTCAAGCTCTGAATAATACAGAGGAAGCTTGCCTACCGCGATATCGGGAAGAGAGTCTCCCACCATATCGTCGATACAGTAGACCATTATCTGTATATCTGAGATCTTACGCATATTTACGTTGTCAAAAACAAGTCTGTAATAGGTGTAACGTCCCTCGGTCACTTTCTTATAGCTGAAATCACGGTACACCCTGCCCTCACTGTCCACAAGAGCAAAGGTAAAGTGATCATCCTCTATGGGCATAGCTTCACCTCGCTCCTCACCGAGATATTCGAGAGTGCTGTGGTTATAGCGGACGGTGAACTGCCACTGGGAAAGGGAGGGAACGTATCTTGATTTACTTACCGAAAAATATCCGTCCTCGGTAAAGGTTCTTTCGTCATAGACCTTGATATATTCTACCCTGAACTCCTCGGGATATTTCTGATATTCCTCGATCATTGCCCGGCTCCAGGTAAGAGCGCTGATATCGCCGTCGGCGTCGCAGGCAAAAAGTATGATTATAAGAAGGACGATAAGACCTGCAAGGGCGGTCACGGACCAGCTTATTATACTGCCTAATTTCTTCATTTTTACTCCTTAAAACTGGTATCAACCTATTGTAACACAAAAAATGTTAAGTTTCAAGATAAAAATTTATACTATATTATTGAAATATTATATCATAATATGGTATAATTAATAATTGATAAATACAAGAGAGGAAATGTTATGGATTACAATTTTTCCGAAAAGCTTAAAAATATGCAGCCATCTGCGATCCGTGAGATCTTCAAGAGCCTCACAGATCCTTCTATAATCGCTTTTGCGGCGGGCAACCCCGCACCCGAGTCCTTCCCTGTGGAGGCTATAGCAAAGATATCCGACAATATACTCAAAACAGATCCCGTCAAGGCTCTGCAATACGGCATCACCGAGGGTTATCCCAAGCTCCGTGAGCTTGTGGCAAAGAGACTGGACACAAAATTCGGTATCGGTCGTCCCGAGGATATGACAATAATCGTCTCCGGCGGTCAGCAGGGCATCGAGCTTACCTGCAAGACTCTCTGCAACGAGGGCGACACCGTTCTCTGCGAGAACCCCAGCTTCATCGGAAGCTTGAACTCCTTCCGCTCTAACGGTGCCGTTGTCAAGGGTATCCCCATGAACGAGGACGGTATAGACACTGCACTCCTTGAAGAGGCACTTAAAAACGATCCC
>JAZRQH010000149.1:0-8141 GCA_045649645.1 Eubacteriales bacterium | reverse complement strand
ACCTCGTTTTCCTCAAAGGAAAGGTCGTCCATATAGATGATAAAGCGGTAGTTACGGTTTTTGATATCCGCAATTATCTTGGGTAAGAACTCAAACTGATGCTTGTATATCTCTATTATACGCAAGCCACGGTCGTAATACTCGTTGAGTATAGCCTTGATGCTGGTGGACTTACCGGTACCCGCATCACCGTAGAGGAGTACGTTGTTTGCCTTCTGCCCTTTGACAAAAGCCTCGGTGTTCTCGGTAAGCTCCTGCTTCTGAAGCTCGTAGCCCACAAGGTCGCTTAATCTTATTATCTCTGTGTTGGTGATTGGCTCAAGCTCGCAATCACTACCGGGTCTTATACGAAACGCCTTGTTCATACCGAACATACCCACACCGTAGTCGCGGTAGAAGGCGGTAAGGATATCAAATATTTCATTTTCATCCCCAGCAGATGCGATATCAGAGCTTAATTTGCGTACCTTTTCGCTTACGTTCTTGTTATAGAAGCGCTCGGACTTATGTATTGCATTATAATTTGAAATTGTGGTAAAGCAGTTGATATCAAGCTCATTTTCAAGCTTTGAAAAATCATAATCAAACAAAGCCTTGAATATCTTAAGATCTCCCTTTACAAAGGAGTTTACCGAGCCCTCGCCCGCTCCCTTCTTTTCGCAACAGATGGAGAAGGGATTCTCTGTGGTGGCAAGCAGATATGAAAGGTAGCAATGCCAGAGATTGCCGTCAAAGCCGTAGGCTGTGGATATATCAAGCAGTCTGTGTATCTCTGTATAAACAGAGGATACAAGCTCCTCTTTGTCATATTCTTCTGTATAAAACTTCTTTGTAATATCAGACAGTCTGAAAAGAATACTGTCCTTGTCGATATTACGGTAAACAACTAATTTTGATAATAAACGAAACATAATCGACCTCTTTAATAAAGCTCTGTAGATAAATACCTCTCTCCCGAATCGGGAAGAATGACTACTATATTTTTGCCCTTGTTTTCGGGTCGCTTTGCAAGCTCGGACGCCGCATAAAGAGCCGCTCCGCCCGAGATTCCGCAGAGGATTCCTTCTTTTGTACCCATAAGCCTTGCAAGGCTGTAGGCGTCCTCGGTCTTGACGGTAACTATTTCGTCATATACCGATCTGTCAAGTGTCTCGGGAATAAAGTTTGCGCCTATTCCCTGTATTCCGTGAGCGCTTGCACGCCCTTCAGAAAGCAAGGGAGAATCGGCAGGCTCTACCGCGATGACCTTGATATGGGGGTTCTGTTCCTTAAGATATCTGCCTGTACCCGAAAGCGTTCCGCCTGTGCCCACACCTGCGACAAAGATATCCACCTGACCATCGGTGTCCTCATAGATCTCGGGGCCTGTGGTGTCGTAGTGAGCCTTGGGGTTTGCGGGGTTGGTAAACTGTCCCGCAATGATGGCATCGGGGATCTCACGTACAAGCTCCTCAGCCTTGGCTATAGCTCCGCTCATACCCTCAGAGCCGGGGGTCAGAACAAGCTCGGCACCGTATGCACGCATAAGCTTCTGACGCTCTACCGACATACTGTCGGGCATAACTATAATCGCCTTATAGCCTCTGGCTGCGGCAACCGAGCAAAGTCCTATACCCGTGTTTCCGCTGGTGGGCTCGATTATAGTTGAGCCGGGCTTTAATTTGCCTTCCTTCTCTGCCTCGTTTATCATGGCAAGAGCTACTCTGTCCTTGACAGAGCCTGCGGGGTTGTTTGATTCAAGCTTTACTATAAGCTTGGATTCTATGCCAAGCTCTTTTTCTATGTTCATCAGTCTCAGCATCGGGGTTCTGCCGATAAGCTGATCCGCGCTTGTATATATCATAATTACTCCTTGAGAATGATACTTTCATTTGCTATCTCATAGTCCTCTATATAAGGCTCACAGCCTGTAAATACAAGGGTATGAGGGGTGTATATACTTAATATTTCTTTTGCGATATCCTTCTGCTGCGAGGTAAAATTTATATACCCGAAGCTGCCGCTGTCGATGTTTTTCAGTTCCTCAAGCCTCTGCTTGTCCATACTGCCGCAGATAAGAAGCCTGTCCTCGCCTAAGCTGACTCTCGTTATAAGCGAAGGGTCACTCTGCCCTGCGCTGACGCTGACAGATGCCCCGCCTATACCAAAGGACATAGAGCCCTCTACCCTGACGGCAAAGCAGTCAAAGCCGGAGCAAAGGTTATAAAGTGCGTCGTCCTTGGGGATATATACCGTCCCCACCTCATATACCTGCATCAGCATCTCTGCCTTTTGCAGGCTCTCGGCATCGGGTATGACAAGGGTGTCTATTTTGCCGATATCTGCTTGAGGAATATCCGTGCCTATTACGACCACTGCATCCTCGGCTGTTATAAGAACACTTTCCTCATAAAAAAGCACCTGAAGCTCCCTTTTCTCCCCGCAGGAGAAAAAGGAGCATACAAGTATTATACACAGTATTGCTACAAAAAAACCTTTAAGTCTCTGAAACATCCTTCTTACAAAAGATCACGCGGCCGTCCTCTGCTTTGGCGGTAACGCTGTCCCCTGACTTGATTGCCCCGTCAAGCATAGCCTCGGTAAAGGCATCCTCAACGCTGCGCTGGATCTCGCGGCGGATGGGACGCGCCCCGTAAACGGGGTCAAAGCCCTTCTTTGCCACAAGTTCAAGGGCAGACTCGTCAATATCTAGGGTGATACCGATATCGGCAACCCTACCTACAAGAGAGCTGAGCATAAGGCGGGTGATCTCTTTTATCTCTTCCTCTTTTAGCTTATTAAACACGATTATATCGTCTATACGGTTGAGGAACTCAGGTCGGAAGGTAGAGCGAAGGGCTGACATTACCCTCTCGCGTACGGCTGTATCGTCGTTTGACGCTCTCTCGCCAAAGCCCAGAGAATTGGAGCGCTCAACTATACCCGAAGCACCTACGTTTGAGGTCATAATGATTATGGTGTTCTTAAAGTCCACCCTCCTGCCCTGACTGTCGGTAAGAACACCGTCGTCAAGGATCTGCAGAAGAATGTTGAACACGTCGGGATGAGCCTTTTCTATCTCGTCAAACAGCACTACCGAATAGGGCTTACGCCTTATCTTTTCGGTAAGCTGACCGCCCTCCTCGTGGCCAACGTAGCCGGGAGGGGAGCCGATGAGCTTGGAGACGCTGTGCTTCTCCATATATTCCGACATATCGATGCGTATCATAGCGTTGTCATCGCCAAAGAGCACCTCGGCAAGAGCCTTGGTAAGCTCGGTCTTACCCACGCCTGTGGGACCAAGGAAAATAAAGGATCCCATAGGTCGGCGAGGGTCCTTGAGACCTATACGTCCGCGCCTTATGGCACGGCTGACCGCATCAACTGCTTCCTCTTGTCCTATTATACGCTCATGGAGGATTTTGTCAAGGTTTTTGAGCCTCTCACTTTCCTCCTCGGCAAGCTTTTTTACCGGAATACCCGTCCAGCGGGCAACTATATCGGTTATCTCGGCTTCGCCTACCGAAAGGCTGTTATCCGTCTTAGAGCCGTCCCATTCCTTTTTAGCCTTTTCGTATTCCTCACGGGCAGCGTGCTCACGGTCTCTGAGCTGAGCCGCACGCTCAAACTCCTGCTTTTTGATGGCGGATTCCTTTTCGGCAGCAATAGACTTGTGCTTCTCCTCAAGCTCCTTTATGAGAGCGGGAGGAGTCATAGCGCCTATACGGAGCTTGGAGGCTGCCTCGTCAATCAAGTCTATCGCCTTGTCGGGCAGATATCTGTCCGCAATATATCTCACAGACAGCTTTACCGCCGCCTCTATAGCATCGTCGGTAATACGCACCTTGTGGTGGGCTTCATACTTGTCGCGAAGTCCCTTGAGGATAGCTATAGCATCCTCCTCGGTGGGCTCGCCTACCGTAACAGGCTGGAAGCGTCGCTCAAGAGCGGAGTCCTTTTCGATATGCTTACGGTATTCGTCAAGGGTGGTGGCGCCTATCATCTGCATTTCACCTCGGGAAAGTGCGGGTTTGATAATGTTCGCCGCGTCCACGGCACCCTCGGCAGCGCCTGCGCCCACGATGGTGTGTATCTCATCTACAAATAGGATAACACGCTTTTCCTTTTCTACCTCGGACATGATACCCTTAAGGCGTTCCTCAAACTCACCGCGGTACTTGGCTCCAGCTATCATTCCCGAAAGGTCAAGGGTAACAAGTATCTTGTCCGAGAGAGTCTCAGGCACGTTGCCCTCGGCTATACGCTGAGCCAGACCTTCCACAACGGCGGTCTTGCCCACACCCGGCTCGCCGATAAGACAGGGGTTGTTCTTGGTACGGCGGGAGAGTATCTGTATAACACGATCGGTCTCGGTCTCCCTACCTATGATGGGGTCTATCTTGCCCTGTCTTGCCATCTCGGTCAGGTCACGTCCGTACTGACTGAGGGTAGGACATCCCTTAAGCTCCGAGGATGTTGGCTTGGCTTCAGCCTTTTTACGCTTAGAGGCACCGATAACGTGATCCTCGTTTATATCGTCGATCTCAGTACCGAGAAATGTAAGTATCTCACGGTGGAGGTCGTTTATATCAACGCCAAGGGTCTTTAGGATAACCACACCCACACAGTCGCTTTCGTTAATGAGGGCGAGAAGCAGATGCTCTGTGCCGATATAGCTCTGTCCGTGACGCATCGCCTCATAAGAGGAATTTTCTATTATACGCTTGGTACGGGGAGTCATGTCGTTGGGTGTAACAGAGCTTGTTCCGCCCACACCGGCTATCTGCTCGGCAGCCTTTTTTACAGCCTCAAAGGTCACCGAATGCTCTGAAAGAAGCTTGGCAGCCGCAGACTGAAGCTCGCTTACGATGCCCATCAGAAGATGCTCCGAGCCTATATAGGTATGTCCCAGCTCCCTTGCAAAATAAAGGGATTTGTTAAGGGAGTTCTGGGCTCCTTTTGTAAATCTGTTAGACATTTATCATCACTCTTTTCTTACTGTAATAATTCTTTTATGACCTCGGCACGTTTGACGTCACGTTCAGCCTCGGACATAGTTACACCCGCACACAGGGTAGCGGGCATCACCGAGATAAACAGGGAGTCCAGCCTTTCGTAGTCGGTCTCTGTGATAACACCCAAGGACACACCCAGGCGAACCTTGGCATAAAGCTCTATAAATTCTCTTGAGGTCATAATGCAGGCGTATTTAAGCACGCCGTAGGCACGGCATAATGGGTCTGTATGCTTGATTCCCGCAGCCTTTATGCGCTCACGGGCATTGCGCTCACGCTCAATGACCTGAGTTAGGATATCGTTAAGCCTTGATACGGTAGTCTCCTCGGTCGCACCCATGCTTTCGGCATTGGATATCTGATATAGATGTCCCCAAGCCTCGCTTCCCTCTCCGTAGAGTCCGCGGACGGTAAGTCCCAGCTTTGAAAGCTGAGAAACGATGCCACCAAGCTCCCCAGTCATGGCAAGAGCGGGCAGGAACATCATCACCGAGGCTCTCATTGCGCTGCCAAGGTTTGTAGGACAATGGGTCAGAAAGCCAAGTCTCTCGTCATATGCAACCCTAAGCTGGGAAATAAGCTTATCGTCGGTCTCGCAGCCTTCGGCAAAGGCAGAATCAAGCATAAAGCCACGCTTGATGACCTGAAGTCTTATATGATCCTCCTCACAGACCATGACCTTTGTATCCCCCTTTTCAAGCAAAGCTCGGGGCAGGCTTGATGCGGCAAACTCGTGGCTGACAGAGTGGCGCTCCACGTAGCCCTGTGCAAGGACAGGGTCGATATGGGTAAAATCGGTTTTCTTGAAATCAGGCAGCACACCCTCAACCTTTTCGATTATCTCACGGCAGGAGGTCTCGTCAAGACGAGAGGCAAAAGGGTAGTCCTTGATATTTCTGGCAAATCTTATTCTGGTAGAAAGAACAACGTCGATATCCTTTATCATTTCTCTGCCTCCTTTTCCTTTATAAGGTCACGGAGCTCGGCCGCCCTTTCGTATTCCTCGGCGGCTATGGCTGTACGAAGCTCGGCTTTTAGGCTCTCAAGCTGGTTTTCGGCCTTACGTTCCTCGGCGTAGCCCTTGGGAGCTCTGCCGTTATGAACGGCACCCCTATGAATAGAGTCTATCATGGGGCGAAGCTCGTCGGCAAAAACGCTATAGCACTCGGCACAGCCCACCTTGCCGCGCTTCTTTATCTCGTCAAAGGTGGAGGAGCAAAGGGTACATCTCTTACGCGCAGCTATCGGCTTGGGCTCGGAAAACATCGAGCCAAAGAGATTGATAGGCGTAAATCCAAGCTCAGCCTCCGCTGCACAGACAGGACAGAGAGCGTATTCCCTGACCTCGCCGTTGATATTCTGTTTGAAATAAACACTTGCCTCATTCTTGTGGCATTTACTGCATAACATCTTCATACCTCCATTCTACTTCAGAAGCGACAGAATAATTTGTCGCATCATATCGGCACGGACAGAGTCGTCCATAGGAATGGCAAAAACTCCGCGGATTATGTTAGCCTCACGCGGGGTCACCACCTGCTTTTCAAGCATGGCGTTGACAAACACACGGCAGGTGCTGACGTCCAGCTCCCTGCCTATAGAGTGGAACAGGTGCATCAGGTACTCGTCACGGGTCATCTGCACCTTGGTGATGCGGACGTAACCGCCGCCGCCGCGACGGCTCTCTATCATGTATCCGCGCTCGGGAGTAAAGCGGGAGGTGATAACGTAGTTTATCTGGCTTGGAACACAGCCGATGCGGCCTGCAAGGTCGTTACGCTTGAGCTCCAGCTCACCGCCCCCCTCAGAAAGCATCTCCTCTATCATATTAGCTATAATATCACTCATTAACATAGTTTTCAGTCCTTTCAACTCTCATATTCAAACCAACTCCACTCCCCCGACTCACAAAACCCAAGTCTCCAAGGAAGCGCAATTTGACCTTCTCTGACTTTAATATAACACAAAAGTCAGAGAAAGTCAAGGTCAAAAAAGGTCAAATTTGATTATTTTATTTTTGAAGGTTTAGGACGGGGCATGTATGCCGTGCGGGGGTGATAGCGTGTAGGGATATGTATGCTGTGTGGGGGATGATAACGTGTAGTGGTATGTATGCTGTGTGGGGGTATGATGCGATAATGTTCACTATTCACTATTCACTATTCACTATTCTCTTTTCACTGCCCTTTACCACGTCCCCCTGTTATTTATCCACTACTCTTCACCAATCACCCTTTATTTATTCCCTATCCACTACCCTGTACCAACCGCCACTGTCATTTATTAACTATTCACTAACGAAAGTGCTATGTTTATTCTTTTTATTCACTTTTCTTATTGATTTTTCTTTCTATATGTTATATAATATAGTGATTAGTTTTTTATATGAGGTATACACTATGAAGAAGATCACAAAGGCGGTTATTCCCGCAGCAGGTTTAGGCACAAGAATGCTCCCCATCGCAAGAACAGTTCCCAAGGAAGTTCTTCCTATCGTTGACCGTCCCGTTATGGAATATCTGGTACAGGAGGCGGTTGATGCAGGCATCACCGACATCCTTATCATCACCAACCGCGGCAAGGGCGCAATTGAAGATTACTTTGACTTCTCTCCCGAGTATGAGTCCGCTCTTCTCAAGAAGGGCAAGGACGATATCTACGAGGAGATCCGCGAGCTTCCCAAGTCTGTAAACATCACATTCATCCGTCAGAAGGAGGCTAAGGGTCTCGGTCACGCTGTTAACTGCGCAAGAGCATTTATCGGCGATGAGCCCTTCGTTGTTCTCTACGGCGACGACGTTATCAACGCTAAGACCCCTGTTTGTAAGCAGATGATCGATACATACGAAAAGTACGGCAAGGCTGTTGCAGGCGTTAAGCGCGTTACTCCCGAGCAGATCCTTAAGTACTGCTCTCTCGGCGTTACTCCCCTTGATGAGGCTGCAGGTGAATACGACATCTACGACATGGTTGAAAAGCCCAAGCCCGAAGAGGTTCTTTCCAACCTTTCTATCCTCGGCAGAGTTCTGCTCACACCCGAGATATTCGACATTCTCGACAACACCGCTCCCGGCGCAGGTAACGAGATTCAGCTCACCGACGCTATGAGAACTCTCGCTAAGACCAAGGGTATGACCGCTCTTGAGT
>JAZRQH010000148.1:0-2381 GCA_045649645.1 Eubacteriales bacterium | reverse complement strand
GGTCGAAAACTGTTGCAGTAATGCAACAGTTTTCTTCCTTTAATTACGAATTACGCATTCCGAATTACGCATTCGAAATTAAATAATCGCAGATTATTTAATTTCGGGAAGGCTTGCCGCTGCAACAGACTGACCTACACGGCGGCTGTTTTCGTCGGGAATGTGAAGTGTGATCTTCTCATTAAGCTCGGGGAATTCCTTTGCCAGAACCTCCTTAGCTCTGTCAAGAAGGATAACACCGCCCTCACCGGAGGTAACAGGACCCATAATGAGAACGTGCTTTATATCATAGAAGAGGGAGTAGTAAGCGATGGTGTAGCCAAAGTATGCACCGATGGTGTCATAGATCTTTGCGGCTCTCTCGTCACCCTCTGCCATAAGACCCTGAACGACCTTGAGCTTCTCGGCAGGGGAGAGATTCTCGTCAAGCTCAATACC
The DNA here is from genome assembly GCA_045649645.1 of Eubacteriales bacterium. Lineage (GTDB taxonomy): Bacteria > Bacillota > Clostridia > Oscillospirales > CAG-272 > RGIG7300. Next base: position 1,943 of record JAZRQH010000148.1, on the reverse strand, counting down.
TGCTGCGGGAGCGAGCTTGATAACTGCATCCTGAGAGAAGTACTTAACACCGCAACCGTAGTCGCCGGACCACTCGTCAACCATAGCGTTCTTAGAGAAGTCACAGGGAACGAAAGCAAGCTCGTTGAGCCAGCCTGTGATGTTGCCCTGACCGTCAACGTAACCGCCTGCCTCGCTTGTACCCATAGCGATGCCGAGAACGTTGTTGTCGCCAAGATCCATAGCGCCTGCAAGAGCGGTAACGTCACCGTCGTTTGCAACCTCCAGGGGAACGTCGCCGAATTCCTTTGCAACGTTGATATACATATCCTTGCACTTTGCATCGAACTGGTCCTTGGGAACCTTAAGGAAGAGAGAAGCAACCATAATACGGTTGTCAACGTAAACACCTGCAGAGGAAACGCCGATAGCGTCAACTCTGGGCATATGCTCTGCCGCTGTCTTCATAGCGGAGAGGATTCCGTCATAGTGATAGTCGGGGTCGGAGTTGGTCTTGGGGAACCATACTACCTCCTCGCTGTATACGCTCTTGCCGTCGATAACTGCAGAAACCTTTCTGTCGCTTCCGCCTGCATCAAAGCCGATACGGCAGCCGTCAAGATGTCTGCCTACGGGAGTAGCGGACTCGCTTGTTACGGGAGCGTTCTCAATATCTCTGTACTCTACGGTAAAGGGTGTTTCATAAACACCTGCCATAAAGTCAAAGTCAAATGCTCTTGCACCGGTAGCAGAGTAAGCCTCTGTGAGCTTGTCAGCAATAAGCTTTGAGCCTGCGATGATTACCTTATGACCGCCGCGTACCCAGAGAAGGGACTTTACAAGTCTTTCAACAAACTCATAGTTTTCATCGTCGTGACCTGTGCCCTCGGGATAAATTACTGTTTCAAAAGCGGAAACGTAACCCTTGTTACGCTCGATACCGATAACAAGCTTTGAGCCGCCTGCGGCCTTTGCTCCTTCGGTAAATTCACGGTACACCAGCATCATGGGTGTAAATTCTTTGTCAAGTATAGCTTCAACCTTAAGCTTCATATCTGATATCTCCTTGGATAATAGTTTTCTTTACGTTAAATTCCTTATCGGCAATAACAAGGTCGGCATCCTTGCCTACTGCAATAGAGCCCTTTGTGTCGCCCATACCGATAGAGTTTGCGGGATTGAGAGAAGCGGCAGCCACAACCTCCCAGATGGGAAGGGAAGTATGCTTTACTACGTTGTTCACAGCTTCGTTGAGCTTAAGCACCGAGCCTGCGATGGTGCCGTCCTCAAGAAGACACTGGATACCCTTTACAAATATAGGCTGTCCGCCAAGGGAATATTCACCGTCGGGCATACCGCCTGCACGGGTACAGTCGGTGATGATAACGAACTTGTCACCCTTGCACTTTGCGATAAGCTCAAAAAGACCTGTGTGGATATGGAAGGTGTCACAGATAAGCTCTGCATAAACGTCTGCACGCATACCTGCGCCTACCACACCGGGCTTGCGGTGATGCAGCGCTGTCTGTGCGTTAAAGAGGTGGGTAACGTGATCCGCACCGCACTCAAATGCCTTCATTGCTTCTTCATATGTAGCATCGGTATGACCTACCGATACACGAACATTACTGTTAGCTCTGATCTTCTTTATTGCATCATAGCCGCCTTCTGTCTCGGGAGCTATGGTTACAAGCTTGATTATGTCGCTGTTCTTTATAACCCAGTCAGCGTCGGGATTCTTGATATGCTCCTCTGCCTGAGCACCCTTCTTACTTGCGTTGATAAAGGGACCCTCTGCGTTAACACCTGCAAGGTAAGCACCCTTCCAAGTCTTAGATTCCTCCTGCATGGAACGAACGATATCAAGAGCAGCTTCGATCTCCTCGATAGAAACCGTCATAGTGGTGGGAAGGAAGGTGGTAACACCGTTCTTTACAACACCCTGCGCCATTTTACGGATATCC
>JAZRQH010000147.1:0-1880 GCA_045649645.1 Eubacteriales bacterium | reverse complement strand
TCGCCCACTCCGTTTAAATATCTTACAGATGTATCAAAGTTTACACTGCCCATAAATTGTCCGTCTCCTTTCCGAATAAAAATTCTTTTTTATCTCAAAATAAATCTGAGGTGATAATATGATGTGTATTAAGGATATGATAAATGATATGTCGTGCTACGAGCTGGAGCGCTCGGTTACTGCACGTATGGGGATATCAAAAAACGGAGAACCTATAAAAGCACTCTCCATGCACCGAAGCTGCTCAACACCTTTGTGGCAGGTGGCTTTGGTTGTTTTGGGAACAACGGCTACCGTTGTTACTATTTGTCACGTTGTGAAAAAGTGCAGATGCAACGAAGTGAATAGTGAAGAGTGAATAGTGAATGGTTAATAGTTATGGTTGAAAATAGTTTCCTTTGGAAACTATTTTCTTCCTTTAATTACGCATTACGCATTGCGAATTACGCATTTGGTATGATGCTATTTAGCATCATACCAGGTTGCGCCCATATTGGCCTCAACCTCAAGGGGAACAGCGCACTTGTATGCGTTTTCCATCTCATATATGAGTATTTCCATAGCCTTTTCCGCCTTGTCTACAGGAGCTTCTACTATCAGTTCGTCGTGTACCTGCAGTATCAGCTTTGCCTCGGGTAATTCCTTTTCAAGACGAGCGGCTGTGTTTATCATGGCAAGCTTAATAACGTCGGCGGCTGTACCCTGTATAGGGCTGTTTTTTGCTACTCGCTCGCCGAAGCTTACCATGGTCTTTTTTGAAGAAGAGAGCTCGGGGATGTATCTGCGTCTGCCAAGCATAGTGGTAACGTAGCCCTTTTCGTGAGCCTCTTCAACGATGTTTTTAAGATAGCTGTCGATACCGGGGTAGGTGTCAAGATATCCGCGGATATAGTCACCCGCCTGCTTTTTGGTAACGCCGATATCCATGGCAAGAGAGTAGTCTCCGATGCCGTAAACTATACCGAAGTTTACTGCCTTTGCGCGCTTACGCATCTCAGAGGTCACCGCCTCGGGGAATATACGGAACACCTGTGAAGCGGTAAGGGTATGGATATCAATGCCTAACTTGAACGCTTCTATCATAGTATCATCTCCCGATATTGCCGCAAGGAGTCTGAGCTCTATCTGAGAGTAGTCCGCATCTATAAGAACGTGATTTGTGTCGGTGGGAATAAAATATCTGCGCAGCTCTCTGCCAAGCTCTGTCCTCACGGGGATATTCTGAAGGTTGGGCTCGGTGGAGGAGAGTCTGCCCGTAGCTGTGATGGTCTGGTTAAAGGTGGTGTGTATCTTACCCTCTGTATCTGCTACGTTTAAGAGACCTACTGCATAGGTGGAATTTAATTTTGTAATCTGTCTGTATTCGAGAATTTTGTCGATTATTGGATGATAGGGTCGAAGCTTGTCGAGAACCTCGGCGTTGGTAGAATATCCGCTCTTGGTCTTCTTGAAGGTAGGCAGCTCAAGGACGTCAAAGAGAATTTCTCCGAGCTGCTTGGGTGAGTTGATATTAAAGCTTCTTGTGGCAAGCTCGTATATATTCTCCTCCCGCTCCTTTGCCTTGTCGGTGAGCATCAGGTTGTATTTCTTAAGACCCTCAAGGTCTACCTTAAAGCCCTGTCGCTCCATATCGCAAAGCACCTTTGCAAGAGGAAGCTCTATCGTGAAGTATAATTCTCTTTCCTTATCTGTCAGCTTTGTGTCAAGCTCTGTCCACAGCTTGTAGAGAGCCATTGCCTCGCTACACTTGTCCTCAAAGCTGCTGCCGAGATAAGCTATAGCCACGTCCTCTGCCTTGTATACACGGTCGCTTGCGTTGAGTACGTATGCCGCAAGCATAATATCAAATACGATATTCTCTGCATTTATACCCATATCAT
>JAZRQH010000146.1:0-2682 GCA_045649645.1 Eubacteriales bacterium | reverse complement strand
TGCTTAAGTCGGCAGGGGTGTTTTAAGAGCAGTCGCTTTGCGACTGCTCTCGCGATATAAATCCCTTTCGGGATTTGCGATATTCTCCTATGGAGAGCGATATGTCCTTCGGACGCGATATACGCTGCGGCGTGTGGGGATTTATATCATATCGCATTTTCTGTAGAAAATATATCGCGTTTGTAAAACAAACATATCGCATTTGACCGAAGGTCAAATATATCGCTTATGTTTATATTGACAAGGTATAATTGATGTGTTATACTCTACGTATAATAAATCTTACTGCCACCGGGTAGTTGCACTCATCACACCGTTAGGTCTTTGAAGGTGTGTATGGGTGTATTTTTGTTATAGGGAGAAAGACGATGCATAATCCTTTTAAGAAATTATCAAAATTTGAGTTCGGTCTCTGGCTTGGCTCTATGATAGTGGTAATACTTTGCTATATATTATCACCCCAAAGAGACCTTTTCAGCACTATAGGCTCGCTTATCGGTGTTACCGCCCTTATCTTTACCGCAAAGGGAGATATCTGGGGACAGATACTTATTATTATCTTTGCGGTGTTTTACGGAGTGGTATCCTTTTCAAGACAGTATTACGGCGAGATGATAACCTACCTCGGCATGTCCGCGCCTATGGCTATCGTTGCATTGATAGCCTGGATACGCCATCCCTCAAAGGAAAACAAGTCCGAGGTGGAGGTTAAAAAATTAACCGTAAAAAATATTATTTTCACCTTGATATTTGCTATAGCGGTAACAGTTGTGTTTTACTTTATCCTTTCGGCGCTTGGTACCGCAGAGATACTTTTAAGTACTCTGTCGGTTACCACAAGCATTCTTGCGGCGACCATGACGTATCTTCGCAGTCCCTTTTATGCCCTTGGATATGCTGCAAACGACGTGGTGCTTATAGGTCTGTGGATACTTGCGGAAAATCCAGCAATGATAATCTGCTTTATCGTTTTTCTTATCAACGATCTTTACGGCTTTTACAACTGGCAGAGAATGAAAAAAAGACAGTCTGAGGCTTGAATTAACTTAGAAAATATGTTATCCTTATAATATCATAAAAAAGGAGAGTTATCATGAACTGGGAAAGTTATCTTTATCCTGAAAACGAAAAGCCCCTGGACAAATTGGTAGAGGGCTATAGCAACACCTCGATATTCCGTACGGTTGCCTTTATCGGTGACAGTATGTCATCGGGTGAGTTTGAAACCTGCGACGAAAACGGACAGCACGGCTGGTACGATATGTATGAATATTCCTGGGGTCAGTTTATTGCACGCAAAAACGGCTTTAAGGCGTATAACTTTTCCGGTGGCGGAATGACCGCACAGCAATTTATAGAAAGCTCCGCCGAAGACAGAGGCTGGTGGGACAAGGAAAAGGCGTGTCAGGCATACGTTATTGCTCTCGGTGTAAACGATCTTGTCAGCCCTAAAAAGATAGAGCTTGGTTCTGTAGCGGACATAGATCCTACGGATTACAAAAATAACAAGCATACCGTTGCAGGCTACTATGCGCAGATAATCGCCCGTTATAAGGAGATAAGTCCTGATGCCAAGTTTTTCTTTGTGACCTTCCCCGAGATACATCTTGACTGGCATAACGAAATAGCACGCAATCACGCGGCTATGCTTTATGATCTTGCCAAATACTACGAAAACTGCTACGTTTTAGATATCTACGAATACGGTCCCAAGTACGACGAGAAGTTTAATGAACATTTCTTCCTTCTCGGACATATGAATCCCATGGGATATATCTTCACCGCAAAGATAATAGATTCCTATATAGATTATATAATCCGTCACAATCCCAAGGATTTTGAAAATATCGGCTTTGTCACCAAAGGTATCAAGTATAAATAACGGAGATAACAATGAAAAGACTTAATAAGGATCTGCTCAAAGAAAATATTGAAAAGAGAATAAATGACGATATAACCTCAGGTCGTGTAGGTGGCTGCTCCTGCGTTGTAGTGCAGGAGGGCGAGGTAATGTACGAAGGCTTCTTCGGTAACAAGGAGATAGGCATCGACGTTGATGAAAAGACCATATTCCGTCTTGCATCCATGACCAAGCCTATTACAGCTGTTGCAACTCTTATCTGTATAGACAGAGGGCTTCTCAGCCTTGACACCAAGGTTTCCGAGTACGTTCCCGGCTTTAAGAATATGAAGATCGGTAAGATGGTCGACGGAGAGCTTGAGATCGTGGGAGATGCCGAGAAGGAGATTACAGTGCTTCATCTTTTGACACACACCAGCGGTCTCGGTAGCGGCGAGGTAGGTAACTATGCCCTTTCCAAGATGAGAAGGGAGGTAGAGCATTCCTGCCTTAAGGAAGCGGTTGAGCATTATTCCCGCTCTGCTCTTGACTTTGAGCCTTTTTCTACACAGTTCTACTCCGCACTTTTCGGCTTTGACGTGTTGGCAAGACTGGTTGAGATCGTGACCGATATGCCTTATAACGAATTTATAGAAAAAGAAATATGTCAGCCTTTGGGTATGTATGAGACTACCTTTACTCCCACAGAGGAGCAGAGAAGCCGTGTTACACCTATGCACGACTATACCGGCGGCAAGGCTATCGCCGTTGACTTCCCCTACGGCGGTATGTTCGAGGGACTTCCTCTTACCTATTATATGGGCGGTGCGGCACTGTGCTCA
>JAZRQH010000145.1:0-4246 GCA_045649645.1 Eubacteriales bacterium | reverse complement strand
CAGGCACCTTATCCACGCCACCTGGAACGAAAAGGGCGGGAACGGAGTTTTCCCCGGTAAGTTCCTTGAGTACATAATGATGGGACGCTCTGACATATCCCTTGTGTCGGGTGACGAGCCTAACAGCGAGGTTACCGTGGTGGTGAAGAGGGCAGGTATCGGCATCACCTACGAAGAGGTGACAAAGGAAGCCGACCGTGCCGCTCTTAAAGAATATATCTTAAAGGACTATCAGAACTACAAGGCAGGTAAGGCGCCTGAGCTTAACATCAACACAGACGAGGTAAACCGTTTTGACTTTGCCAATGTAGCAAAGAGTATAGAGGAGTTAATCTGTTGAATAAAAAATCCACCAATCTGGGAGCAGATGCTACCCTATTGACCTTCTCAAAGGTTGCCACCTCGGGCATAGCAATGGTCATGACCATGCTTTTGTCCCGATTCCGTACCCTTGAGGAATACGGTACCTATTCCCAGATACTGATGATAGTAAACCTTGTAACGTCAATTTTGATGCTGGGTTTACCTAAATCACTTAACTATTTTCTTGCAAGAGCTGATTCAAAAGAGGAAAAGCAGAGATTCTTGTCTCTGTACTATACCCTCAATACCGTACTCAGCTTTCTTGTAGGCTTGGCGCTGGTGCTCAGCGTAGGGCTGATAGAAAGATATTTTGAAAACTATACCATCCGCAGCTTCCTGTATTTTCTTGCGCTTTTCCCCTGGACAAAGATAGTATGCGCCAGCATCGAGAATCTCCTGATAGTATACAAGAAGCCAAAGATGCTTGTAGCCTTCCGTATCATCAACAGTGCGGCACTTCTGCTGGCGGTTATGGTGGTACAGTGGATGGGTTGGAGCTTTAAGGATTATATGCTCCTCTACGTGCTTGTGGAATCGGCGTTTGCTCTTTCGGTATACGTTATAGCGGCACGGGTTTCGGGCGGAATCAAGCCCTATCTCAGCGCAAAGATGCTCAGGACCGTATTTGCATTCTCTATTCCGCTGGGTCTTGCATCGGTGGTTGGAACACTCAACGTAGAGCTTGACAAGCTGCTTATCGGTGCTCTTATGGACACCGAGAGCTTTGCAATATACAGTAACGCGGCAAGAGAGCTTCCCGTTACCATGATAGCATCCTCATTTACCGCAGTTCTTCTGCCCCAGATGGTAAAGCTGCTCAAAAAAGAGGATCACCTCGGAGCCATCAAGCTCTGGGGTAACGCTACTACTCTCAGTATGATACTTATCGCCGTCATCGGCGTAGGCTGCTTTGTGTACGCAGATGACGTGGTAAAGATACTTTACAGCGAAAAGTATATCGAGGGTGTTTGGGTGTTCAGACTTTATGCTCTGCACCTTCTTATGAGATGTACCTACTACGGTATGGTGCTTAACTCCATCGGCAAGACAGGCTTCATCTTCTGGTGCTCTATCGGAGCGCTGGGCTCAAACGCGGTGCTGAATATAGTACTCTTCAAGGTCTTTGAGCTCTTCGGACAGTCAATGCTTGCTCCTGCCGTTGCAACGCTTATCTCTACCACCGCTATGGCAGTTCTTCAGCTTGCGGTTACGGCTAAGAGCCTTGAGATACGCTTCCGTGAGGTCTTCCCCTGGGGACAGGCGGCAGGCATACTGCTTGTTAACGTCGCCTTCGGTATTGTGTTCTGGGGTCTTAAGACAGCTCTCCCCTTAGAGAGGCTCTTCGGTTCGGTTACTCTGTCCGACAAGGCGCTTGACGGTAACGTTATAGAGTCTGTAATTTTAGGTTGTGTATGGGCGATAGCTTATTTTGTTGTAATGTTCAAGTCCATAAAGAAAAAATGGAGAAATTTAAAGGTTAAGGATTAAGAAATATGAGAATAGGTATACTGACATTCCACCGCAGCATCAACTACGGTGCGTATATGCAGTCCTTAGCGCTCTCCCATGAGATCAAGGAACGCTTTCCTTCTCTTGAGGTAGAGATCATAGATTATACAAGTCTGGCTATGGAAAAGAACTATAAGGTCAGATTTAAAAAGAGGATGCTTAAGTATCCCCTTGAGTTCTTCCGTAAGATCAAGCGCAAAAAGGTCTTTCGTGCTTCGCTTAAATATCTTCCGCTTTCTCCCGAGCATATCATCGAGGACGACTGCGACAGAGTATTTGAGTATATCAGAGGCAGATACGACTGCGTTGTGGTCGGCTCTGATGCGGTATGGAACTGGATCAAGCGAGGCTTCCCGAACCCCTATCTTCTCGATATCGGAGAGGGTGTGACCAAGCTCAGTTATGCGGCATCAGCCTTCGGTATGGGCACGGAGCATCTGAACGAAGAGCGCAAGGCTTTCTTCGGCAGATCCCTTGAGGGCTTTAGATATATCGGTGTCCGCGACGGCTATACCGACAAGCTGGTACATACCTGCGCCCCCGATGTGATTACCAACTTCAACTGTGATCCTACCGCTTTTCTTGATATAGATTACGTCTATGAAAGTTTAGGCACGACCCGAGAAGAGTTCAAAAAGAAGATATATAAAAAATACAATATCCCCGAGGACAAGCGTCTTATCTGTATTATGGGTACCAACCGTAATCTTGTAAAGAAGCTCAAGGCAAAGTACCGTGATACCCACCGTATCATAGCGGTGTTCAGCGCAACGGGCGCAGAGGATGCCTTTCTCTACGACGTCAATCCTCTGGAGTGGTCTCTGGTCTTTGGTCTCTGCGACCTGACCCTGACCAACTTCTTCCACGGAACCTTGCTTTCGATCCGAAACTCCACTCCCGTTATCTCTATCGACCACACCGATTTCGGTGTCAAGTACAAGGGTAAGCTCCAGGATGCACTTGAGAAGATGGGACTCTCCGACTGCTTCTTCACTCTCAGCGACGCTATGGCGGACGACTGGAGAAGTGTAGTAAAGAAGGCAGAGGAGCTTATAGCGGATAAGGATATCAGAAATATAATAGACAATAACCGCCGTCATATGGCGGCGTCAAACGAGAGCTTCTTTGATGCTATAGCAGATATAGCTGGACTTGAGAATCCTCACAAGGAAGTTCCCGAGATGATAGTGAGAAAAAGACCCTTTGAGTTCACTCACAAGATCAGATGTACGGGCTGTATGCTCTGTGCAGAGAAGTGTCCCAACGGTGCTATAAGTATCGTAAAGCGCAGAGGCTTCTTCGCTCCCACAATCGACGAAACTAAGTGTACCAAGTGCGGTCTTTGTATGAAGGTTTGTCCCGTAAATCACCCAAAGCATGATACCGATCCGAAAAAGATCGTAGCATTATGTGACAATAACGCCGAAGAACGCCAAAACTCCTCCTCCGGCGGTGCTGCAGGACTCTTGGCAAAGAGCTTCTTTGAAAAGGGAGGCGTTGTGTCCGGTGTTATCTACCGGGATATGAAGCCGATTCACGCTATAGCCCGCAATATGGACGAATTTGAGGCTATGCACGGCTCAAAGTACGTTCAGGCTGCAATGGGTGATATCTACACTGCACTTCGTGCAGAGCTTGAAAAGGGAATACCTGTGCTTGCAACAGGCACACCCTGTCAGATAGCGGCTATAAAAACTTATTTCGGCGACAAATATGACAATCTCTATACCTGTGACCTTATCTGTCACGGAGTACAGAGTCCTCACGTGTTTGAGGAATATATAAAGGTGCTTGAAGCAGACAAGGGCAAAAAGGTCGTTGACTTTAAGTTCCGCGACAAGACCAACGGTTGGAAAAAGAGCAACGTCAAGGTTACCTTTGAGGACGGCGAAGAGCTCATAATGACAAGAGCCGAGTGCGACTACTTTGAGTACTTCAACTACGTCCGCCAGAGCTGTTACCGCTGTCACTTCAGAGGCTTCAACAACTATTCCGACGTTACCGTCGGCGACTACTGGGGTATAGAGACCCTCACCGATGAGTTTAACGACGATAAGGGCGTATCTATTATGATATGTCATAACCCCAAAGGCGAGGCGCTGCTTGACTCTATAAAGGATGCAAAGATAGTGCAGTCTAACAGGGAGCACGCGATAAAGACCCATAAGAAGCTCGTCGCTTCCATACCCACACCCCCTCCGAGAAACGGATTTTTCCGCACTCTTGACAACGGGGGCTACGGTGCGGCAAAGAAATTCTATAAGAACAAAACAAGATTATACAAGATCAAGATCAAAATTAAGAAAATGTTAGGTGGTAAATGATGTCTAAAATTAACGTTATCGGATTAGGTTATATCGGACTTCCCACAGCG
>JAZRQH010000144.1:0-2581 GCA_045649645.1 Eubacteriales bacterium | reverse complement strand
CTTTCCGAGATGCCCTATAACTCCGACGGTTCTATCACCTACGATAACCTTATCGCACGTTATAACAGCGACCTTGCAAACAACCTTGGTAACCTTGTCAACCGTACCATTGCTATGACCAAGAAGTACTTTGACGGCGTTGTACCTGCAAGAGGCGAGATAACCGAGCTTGACCGCGAGCTTATCGCAGCGGTTGAAGAGGGTAAGGCAGCTATGTGCAAGAATATGGATGAGTACCGTATTGCAGATGCAGTTGATGCAGTATTCACCGCACTTCGCCGTGCCAATAAGTATATCGACGAGACCACACCCTGGATCCTTGCCAAGAACGAAGAGGACAAGCCCAGACTTGGCTCTGTAATGTACAATCTCCTTGAGTCTATCCGTGTTTGTGCAAACCTTCTTTATCCCTTCCTTCCCGAGACATCCGAAAAGATCCTCACTCAGCTCAACACCGAGTGCAAGTCTCTTGAGTACGGTAATCTCGAAGAGGGCAAGAGCGTAGGCGAGGCACAGATGCTCTTTGCAAGAATCGACGAGGCAAAGATGCTTGCGGAAATCGAAGAGGAGCTTAAGGCAAACGAGCCCCCCGCAGTTGAGAAACCCGAGGGTCTTGCCATCATCGGCTTTGAGGATTTCCAGAAGGTAGAGCTTCGTACCGCACAGGTGGTAGAGGCTGAGCCTATTCCCAAGGCAAAGAAGCTTCTCAAGCTCCAGCTTGATCTCGGTTACGAAAAGAGACAGGTAGTATCCGGTATTGCCAAGTTCTACAAGCCCGAGGAGCTTATCGGCAAGAAGGTAGTTATGGTAGCTAACCTCAAGCCCGCAAAGCTCTGCGGAGTAGAGTCTAACGGTATGATCCTTGCTTCCGGTGAGGAAACTATCCGTGTAATATTCCTTGATCCCGAGACCCCCAACGGAGAAAGGGTTTGCTAAATGGAGATTATCGATACCCACGCTCACTATGATGACGAGAGGTTCGATGGTAATAGAGATGAGCTTATAGCCGATGTTTTAAACATCGGCTATATCCGAAATGTCATAAATTCATCCTATTCTATCGATTCCGCAAAGGCAGCAAGAGAGCTTTCAAGAAAATATCCTCAGTTCTATTTCACCGCAGGCATCCATCCCCACGACAGCGGCAAGGCAGGAGATAGGGACAGAGCCCTCTTTGAGCTTGAGGGACTGCTTCGTGACCCTAAATGCGTTGCGCTCGGCGAGATAGGACTTGACTATCATTACGATTTTTCAGACCGCGAGACCCAGCAGAAATGGTTTGAGTGGCAGATGCAGCTGGCTGACCGTATGGAAGTTCCCGTAGCCATCCACGACCGTGAAGCCCACGGCGACTGTATGGATATGGTGCGCAAGTTCCCTAATGTCATAGGCGAGTTTCATTCCTTTTCGGGCTCAGCAGAAATGGCAAAGGAGCTTGTCAAGCGAGGCTGGTATATCTCCTTCTCCGGAGTTATAACCTTCAAGAACGCCTCAAAGATACTTGAGGCGGTAAAAGCCGTACCCCTTGACCGTATAATGATAGAGACCGACGCCCCTTACCTTGCCCCCGTGCCCAAACGCGGCAAGGACAATAACTCCACCTATATGAAGTACACAGCCGAGGCTGCGGCAAACGTGCTTGGACTTGACGTAGAGGAGTTTTGCAGTATTACTACAGAAAATGCCAAGAGACTTTTCGGCATCAAATAAGAGAGAATAAAATGACTATAACTTATGAAGACGGCAGCGGACTTTATATAAACTCCACCAACCGCTGTACCAACAATTGCGATTTTTGTGTCCGTACCACCGAGGACGGCTATTACGGCAATCTCTGGCTTGACCGAGAGCCTACGGTGGAAGAAATGATTGCAGATATAGATAAAAGAGATCTAAGTAAATACACCGAGATAGTTTTCTGCGGCTACGGTGAGCCTACCATGCGCCTTGACGATATTCTTGAGGTAGCAAAGCATATCAAAGAGGTGTGTGACCTGCCTGTGCGTATCAACACCAACGGTTTGGCAAATCTTTATTATGAGGATGATATCACAGAGAAATTCGACGGTATCATAGATGCCATATCGGTGAGCCTTAACGCCGCAAACTCGGACGAATACGTCCGTGTCTGTCATCCCGTATTCGGTGACAAGGCTTTTGAGGGTGTTCTTGACTTTACCGCCAAGGCTACAAAGTACGTACCCCGCGTATATATGTCCGTAGTCGAAGGCTTCCTGTCAGAAGAGGATATCAATATCTGCCGAGCCCTTGCATCCTTTGTGGGAGCAGAACTCAGAGTGCGCGAGTTTATAGGATGAAGCGACTGATACTTCTTTTGCTTGTTATCGCTCTTTGCATACCTCTTGTATCCTGCAAGGAGGAGAAAAAAACAGAAAGCAAGGTCATATCCGATATTCTTTTTTTAGGTGATGACCTGATGGAGACAAGCAGGGTCTACGAATATTTTGAAGAGCTTTGCCACCTTAACGGCAAGACCTCTGTCAGCGTGACCCATTATGCCATCGAGGACGCCCGTATGTATACCTATGCAGACATGTGCGCCGAGGACAAGGATTTCCGC
>JAZRQH010000143.1:0-5830 GCA_045649645.1 Eubacteriales bacterium | reverse complement strand
CCCAACGCCATCTACGATAAGGCATACGTAAAATGCGGCGAGGATGAGGGCGGAAAATATATTATTTTAGGCGGTGAGCTTGAGCATAATACTGCCTTTGTCCGTCACTATAAGTTCAAGCCTCAGGTCAAGCTCTATGAGGACTCAAGCGTATTTAAGATCAACGTAACTATAGAAAATCTCCGTGCATATCCCCTTGAATGGAGCTATCTCTGCCATATCAATTTCAGACCCTTTGAGGGTGCGGAGCTTGTGGCAAGCACCAAGTATGACAGCGAGCATATCAAGCTTTACCATTCCGAGGGTTCGTCTGAGCTTCAGAAATATTTTGACCAGCTTGAAAAGGATTTCACTATAATGAACAAGGTAGGCGGCGAGGGTCAGGTATATGATCCCGAGATCTGCTTTGGTGTCAAGTATCTCGCAGACGAAAATAACCGCGGATATACCATGCAGGTAACAGACAAGGGTGCTTGTTACGTATCCCATCCTACAGATATATTGACCAACGGTGTGCGCTGGATATCCCGTACACGCAACGAGCAGGCTATGGGTATGGTGCTTCCCGCAACGGGCGAGCATCTTGGTTATGAGAACGCAAAGGCTAAGGGTCAGCTTAAGGTACTTGAGCCTAACGGTGAGATTACCTTTACTATTGAGGCAGGTTATATAGATGCGGATAATGCAGATTCGATCAGAAAAAAGATTGAGGAGATCTTGAGGTAAGCTATGGAGATAAAAGCAAAAGCGACATGCGATCTTGAATCTGTAAAGGCCTTGGTCCATCTGTGGATGTTTAAAAAAGCGGACCCCAAAAAACGTATGATAATGTGGACGGTTTTATATGCCATCCTGATGTCTGTAATAATAGTTGAGATGATATTGCTGGGGGTATCCAAGGTAATGCTGCTCCTTTTGGGTGTTGGGATTTTTGTATGCTTGCTTGAGGGCTATTGGTATTTTATTCTGCCGAGGATACACTATAGTGCCATGGCACAGCTTAAGGATGTAGTTAATGAATATACCTTTTACGATGATGTGATGAAGGTCACAACAAAGGGTGATGAATACAGCGGAGAAAGCGAGATAAAATATGCGGGAATATCGAGGGTGTACGAAACCTCAAAATATTTCTTTATGTATCAGACAAAAAATCAGGCGTTGGTGGTTGATAAACGGACGTTTGAGGGTATGGCGGCAAATGAGGTCAGCAAAAGGCTTCAGGCTGTACTGGGCAAAAATTATGTAGTTTGTAATTATTGATCAGATAAATCGGAGGCAGTATGAAAAGAGGAATTACAAAAAGAGAACGTGAAGTAACCGATATCAATGAGATAATCGGAATTTTAGACCGCGGCAAGATAGTTCACGTTGGTATGATAGACGGGGATATGCCCTACGTTGTACCGATGAATTATGGCTACACCTTAGAGGATGGCAAGCTTACCTTCTATCTCCACGGAGCTACCGTGGGCAGAAAGCTTGATATTATCCGTGTTAATCCCAAGGTATTTATAGAGATTGATACCGACATTGTTCCCTTTAAGGGTGAGGCAGCCTGCCAGTACGGTGTAAGCTACGCTTCGGTTATGGGCGAGGGCGTAGCCGAGCTTGTAGAGGACGTCGAGGGCAAGATGGACGGACTCAATAAGCTTATGATAACCCAGACCGGCAGATCCTTTGAGTTTGTTCCCAAGATGGTAACGGGGGTGACTGTAATTAAAATTCACGTTGCCGAATTTACCGCCAAAAAGAGACCCGTTCGTAACGGCGCTGATCTTGGTTGATATTTAAACGTATTAAAACCCTGCCCCTCAATTATGAGGAGTAGGGTTTCTTTTAGTTTTTGAGATGCCCATTAATTTAAATATCATACCCCATCGGGTGATAATGATCGGTTACAAATGAAGAATATGCGATTAATGGGTGCAGGGTCATGACCCTGCTGAGATTTTGATGTTTACTCCGTTTACGGTAACGTCATCCTCGGCTCGGATCATTATGTACTTTGTTCCGTCGATAACCTCGGTCTTGATGAGGTCGGGGCGCTCGGGGTTGACCTTGATAACAACGTCAGGGGTCTTGACCTCCAGCTGATTCATATTGATGATATTTTTGGGAGGGATCGCGGTACCCTTACCGAAGCTTTGATCGAATTTTTTGTCAAACTCCGCAACCTTGTCCTCTGCAACACCGCAATCCGAGAGAACGCTCTTGACGGTATGCTTGGAAATGCGAAGCGGTTCTTTTTCTCTTGCCGCCTTATGCTCCTCCACCATTGTGGTGATCTTATCGTGAACGGCGGTGACTACCTCTATGTCGCATTCGTCTGCAACGGCATCACCGAGAATAGTCTCAAAGGTCTCCTTCTGCACGCCTGCAGGCATAGGGGGTTCACTTTTGAATATACTGTCGATAAATTCATCCTGAGAAGCACAGGTGTTCTTGGTATACATCAAAGCGCCGTAGATATTAGCCGCTCTGTCGTCAAAGGCAGGGAAGATGAAACCGAGCTCGGGGGAGGAAATGATCGAGCTTGCACCAACCGAGTGAAATTCGTTTCCGTAATAGCTAAGTGCAGGCTTGGTCAACTTGATAGGACATACCGAGCAGATGATATAGGAAAATACCGTGCCCGAATCCTCATCCTTTTTGCCGTCGCTTCGGTAGTTGAATACGTCATACTTGTCCGAAGCAAGGAGGATAAGATAACCGCCCTCAACGTGAACGGTGTCAATTATCTTTTTATAGAGTGCATCTACCGCCTCATCGTTTGTAAGTTCACTTGAGCGAAGCTCGGATAAAAGCTTGTGCTCCTCTCCTTCAAGTACCTGCTGGGTAGTAAACTCAATATCTATAAGGTTCTTTCCGTAGGTGCCGGAAAGGGTCTTTTTTATTATGGCAAGAAGCTCCTCGCCCTCTCTTTCGCTGCACATACCTAAAGTGCCGTTAAAGGTAGAAAGGATCTCACGGTTTTCTGCAACCAGACAACCGCGGATGCGCTGTATTCCTGTTTTTTCGGGTGCTATAGTTCGGCGAAGCTCGCCTATTTCTTTTTCGTTCATAGTGTACCTCCAATAGTGGATAAATATATTCTAACAGTTTTACGATGATTTTACAATACCTTTATGCATTTTGGGTCTTTGACACGGTAAGTATCACGGATGTGAGCAGGTGTTTCTTTATATTTTATATCTTTTGTGATAGCCTTGACATATCAAATGCAAAGGAGACTGTTATGAAAAGAAACACAAAGAAAAATTTATTACTCGGTATGGGGCTGATACTATCCTTTGTCCTCTGGACCATTATGGTCATGTGCTTTGACGTACAGTCTGTGGGTGTTAATGGAACAAACGTAGGCTTTGCCACCCTTAACTCTGCCGTACACAAGTTGACAGGGACGAATATGCCATTGTATAATATAACCGACTGGTTGGGGCTTGTGCCGTTGTTTATATGCTTTGTCTTTGCAGGGGTAGGGCTTTGTCAGCTTATCAAAAGAAAAAGTCTTTTTAAGGTTGACGTTGATATAATATTTTTGGGTGTATACTATATCATAGTTATTGCCGCTTATCTCGTTTTTGAGATGATACCCATCAATTACCGCCCTATACTTATAAACGGCTTTATGGAGGTATCCTATCCTTCTTCCACCACCCTGCTTGTGCTCTGCGTTATGCCTACCCTTAATTTTCAGGCAAGAAGAATAGATAACAAATATATAAGAAGTGTTATCAAAATTTTGTCTGTAATCTTCTCGGTATTTATGGTAACGGGCAGACTGGTGTCGGGTGTACATTGGTTAAGCGATATTATCGGATCGGTGCTTTTTAGCTTCGGACTTTTTTGTATCTATAAAGGAGTAGTTTTGTCGGTATGGAATTTAAGGAAAAATTGCAGGAATTAAGAAAAAGCCGCGGACTTACCCAGGAGGAGCTTGCCGAAGCTCTGTACGTATCCCGTACTGCTGTGTCAAAGTGGGAATCGGGCAGAGGGTACCCCAGCAATGTTTCTCTGAAAGAAATTTCAAACTATTTTTCGGTGACTCTGGACGAGCTTTTATCTGCAGAAAAGGTGCTTTCCATAGCCGAAAAGGAGAACAGATCAAACATAAGAAATATATGCGACCTGCTGTTTGGTATAGTTGATCTATGTAGCCTTATGCTTATATTGTTACCCTTGTATCCCAACAGGGCAGAGGGACATATATATTCGGTAAACCTGTTCGGTTATACAGACTCATCGCCTTGGATCAGGGTGGTATGCTGGGTTGTGTTTTCTGTCTTAGTTGTGCTTGGTACAGCCAAAATCATTTTGACCAAGATCAAGACTGACAAGGGTAATAAGACCGTAACAGGCATCTCGTTGCTTCTGGGGTGTCTTGCGGTTTTGTTCTTTGTATTGACAAGACAAGCTTATGTTGCGGCACTTATGTTTTTGCTGCTGTCGGTAAAGGGACTTTTGCTATTCAGATATAATAAGTGAAATGAGTCGAACATCGGCTCATTTTGGCATTTGCATTTGATATACACTTATGATATAATGAATCTATAGAAAGTTGTGCGAGGAAACAACAATGGAACAAAAGCAAAGATGCAGCTGGTGTAACATAAAAAATCCCTTGTATATCGAATACCACGATAAGGAATGGTGCGTGCCGAATTTCAATGAAAAACACCTCTATGAAATGCTGATCTTAGAGTCCTTTCAAGCGGGACTTTCCTGGGAATGTGTGCTCAACAAAAGAGAGGCTTTCAGAAAAGCTTACGATAACTTTGATATTGAAATAGTAATTAATTATGGCGAAGAAAAGATAAACGAACTGCTTAACAATAAAGAAATTATTCGAAATAAATTGAAGATAAAAGCAAGCATAAACAACAGTAAAATTTTCAAAGAAATCTCAGAAAATTTCGGTTCGTTTTATAATTATCTGCTGAGCTTTTTTGACGGAAAAACTATTTACGAAACCGATAAAACTACAAATGAATTATCCGATAATATTTCAGCCGACCTGCAAAAGCGGGGAATGAAATTTGCAGGCTCGACTATCATATATTCCTACCTGCAGGCAATAGGGATTATATATTCCCACGAAACGCAGTGTTATTTATATGAGGAAAAATAAGCTTATGGCATCTATTATCATACATCTGGCGGTAACCCAAAACGTGCTTGATACTTGCGGGATAGACACACACCGTGATGAATATCTTTTCGGTACTATCCTGCCCGACTATAATTTTAAAGAAAATCATCACTATAAGGATCTGCGAAGCCAAAGAAAATTTTTCAATCTGACAAGGTTCAGAACAGAACATAGGCAAAGACTGAATGTCCCCGTTTATCTCGGCTATTATCTTCATCTTATCGAGGATATGATCTTCCGTGATTTTATGTATAATAAACATAAATTTTCTTCTGCCGAGAGAGCAAACGTGATTAAGCTTTACGGTGATTATCAGCGGCTCAACGGATATCTTGCCCGCAAATATTCTATACCCGTGGAGATCTTAAAAAACACCGACAGCATACCGGCAGACAGATATCCGGATTTCGTTCTGAACAAGTCCGAGCTTACAGAGGAAACAGAGAAATACCACAATATAAATATCTGCCCCGAGGGAGAATATTTTTTCTTCACTCCCGAGATGGCCCACGAGTATATAAAGCGTGCAAGCGATACTTGCATACATGAACTGTCAGCGCTCAAGGGTGAGGTGGAGCATATAAACGAATTTGACTATTCTTGGTCAAGCTGTTTTGATTGACAGAATTTGAGGTGTAAAATGTACGTTTTTTTGAAAAATCTTCTTTCCGATAAAAA
>JAZRQH010000142.1:0-5046 GCA_045649645.1 Eubacteriales bacterium | reverse complement strand
CTTGCTAACCTTGACGGCTATAACGAAGCATTTAAGGGCACCGTTCCCTTTGCCGACGTTAAATCAAATCATTGGTTCGCTTCTGCCGTAGAGTGGGCATATACCAACGGCATTACCTCGGGTAAGACCGAAACAACCTTTGCTCCCAACGAGAACATCACCCGTGAGCAGCTTGCTGCTATGCTTTACAGATATGCAAGCTATAAAGGTATGACCTTAGAGAATTCAAAGGAAATCACGGATTTCCCCGATGCAGACAAGGTCTCTGCTTATGCGGTTGCTAACTTTGAGTGGGCTTACGGCAACGGTATCATCAACGGCTCAAAGTCCGGCGATACTCTTTACTTAAATCCCCGTAATCCTGCCACCAGAGCCGAGTGTGCAACTATGTTTTCAAAGTATCTCTACCTTGAGCCTGTATATGAAATAAACGGCAACGACCTTTCTCTTTATGCCATAGTTTATTCGGATGCGGAAGCAAACAGGGTGAGCTCTATAGAGGACGCAGCAAGGGCTCTTTATCAATACATAAAAGCTTCAACAGGCATCTCGCTTCCGATCAAGTCCGACACTACACCTGCAGGAGAATATGAGATCCTTATAGGCAAGACCAACCGTGAGATCAAGGCAGACCCGGTTAAGCTTTCATCCGATACTGAATTTATCTGTGCGGTAGAAGGCAATACTCTCGTGCTCATAGGTACTGATGACAGTACCTCGTTGAACGGCAACGGAGACAGAAGCCATCATAATATCAACGGAACTCTCAATGCTGTATATAATTTCCTTGAAGAAAAGTTCGGATACGACTTCTATTACGATAGGGATGGAATTGTATCTAACCCCGATCCCGTTATATCCGTCGACGACGGCTATTACCGTACAGACTCCCAAGCTTTTGAATCGGTGGATATGTATATCGCCTCCGAGGGAAATTCCTGCTATAACAACACTACCTATTATTCCGAGTGGGGATGCGGTGTACCCCATCAGCTGGTAAACCTTATTAACGGCGGCTGGAAGAACGGCTACGGCACACCTACCGTTGACAACATCTGCTATTCTGATCCCGAAAATATAGAAAAGGCGCTTGTTAACACAAGAGAGCTTCTTGAAAGCCGTCCCCAGCTTAATCTCGTAGGCCTTATGCAGACCGACAGTTCTGCTATATGCAGATGCAACCGTTGTGCTGATATCTACCGTGCCGACGGCAGAGCAGGTACTATCGTCCGTCTTGTCAACTACGTTGCCGAGAATCTTGAGCAAGAGTATCCTGACGTAAGATTTGCTTCCATTTCTTACAATTGGAGCTCCACACCTCCCAAGTCTGATCTTAGCTATCACAAGAATGTGATCCTGTATCACGCTCCCATAACCGTATGTCCCACTCACTCCTATATAGATACCGAGTGCGAGTATAACGATAGCTTTCCTGATAATATCAAAGCCTGGAGCGAAAAGGCATCCAAGTTTTACGTATGGGACTACACGGGCTCCTTCGGTGACGCTATGGCTCCCTGCCCGGATCTTGATTCCATTCACATCAATGTGAAAGCTTTTCATGAAAGCGGAGTAAACGGAGTATTCCTCAACGGAAGAACGGGCAATCCCTCAGACATGTACGGACTCCGTGCTTATCTCTTCACACAGCTCTACCGCGATCCTACGATGAGCGAGGAAGAATATTATTACCGTATGAACGGATTCCTCAAGACCTATTACGGTGACGGCTGGAGTTACATAAGAGAATATATCGACAGACTCTGTGATATTGCAGATAATATGTGCACAGGCACACACGTTGAGATCAATAAACTGTATGATTTTGAGCTTGTATACAAGGCAGGGGATGAGCTTGACGCCCTTTGGGATAAGGCAGAAGCCGCTGCAAAAAACGGCGAACAGCTTGCAAGAATACAGAAGCACCGTCTGTCCTGGACATATCTTATGCAGTCTGCAAGATACGAAAAGGATTACACCAACGGTAACGAAGCCTCCCGCAATGAGTATATCGCTGTCAGCGCAAAGCTCAGCGAGGATATAGTCAAATTCAACGTCAAGTGGGAAGGCAAGGGAGATGAGCCTTCGGGTGATCTTACAGTTCCGCCTTACCTTTGGT
This sequence comes from Eubacteriales bacterium, assembly GCA_045649645.1. Taxonomy (GTDB): domain Bacteria; phylum Bacillota; class Clostridia; order Oscillospirales; family CAG-272; genus RGIG7300. Next base: position 2,927 of record JAZRQH010000142.1, on the reverse strand, counting down.
AAAAGGAATGCAGAATTAAGGAAGACTTTCGGTTTTTGACCGAAAGTCTTTTTTATTGTATCTTTATTTATTCATTATTATATGGTATAATAATATGATAAAGAGTAAATTCAGATTTTTCCGTAAGGAGTGATCATATGTCGAGTAAGAATTTAACTATTACAGGAGCAAGGGTACACAACCTCAAGAACGTGGATATCTCTATTCCCCGTGACAAGCTGGTTGTGTTTACAGGTCTTTCCGGCTCGGGTAAAAGCTCCCTTGCCTTTGATACCATATATGCTGAGGGACACAGACGCTTTGTAGAGTCGTTGTCCTCCTATGCCCGTATGTTCTTGGGTCAGCTTGACAAGCCTGACGTAGATTCCATCGAGGGACTTTCTCCCGCTATATCCATAGATCAGAAGACCACCTCCAAGAACCCCCGTTCTACCGTTGGTACCGTAACCGAGATATACGACTACCTCAGACTGCTTTATGCAAGGGTGGGTATTCCCCACTGTCCTATCTGCGGCCGTGAGATAAGACAGCAGACGGTAGACCAGATAATCGACAAGGTTATGAGTCTGGCTGAGGGAACCCGTTTTATTGTGCTTGCTCCCGTTGTCAAGGCAAAGAAGGGTATGCACGAAAAGGTCTTTGAAAAGGCGCGTAAAAGCGGTTACGTCCGTGTCCGTGTTGACGGCATCATGTACGACTTAAGCGAGGAGATAAGCCTTGATAAAAACATCAAGCACACCGTTGAGATAGTTATAGACCGTCTCGTAATGCGCGACACCATACGCTCCCGACTTTCCGACTCTCTTGAGAGTGCGCTTGCGCTCACCGAGGGTATATGCGGTATTGCCATAGTTACCCGTGAGGGTGAAGAGTACGAGGGTGAAAAAGAGCTTTCCTTCTCCCTCAACTACGCCTGTGAGGAGCACGGAATCAGCATCGGCGAGCTGTCTCCCCGTATGTTCTCCTTTAACAATCCGCTCGGTGCCTGCCCTACCTGTCTCGGTATAGGCGAGCTTCCCCGAGTTTCCTTTGAGCGTGTGGTTCCCGACAAGACTCTGTCGCTGCGCGAGGGCGCTATACAGGTAAACGGCTTCAAGACTATGGACGAATATACCTGGACGGGCCCTGTTATTGCTGAAGTCGGAAAAAAATACGGCTTTGACCTTGATACAAAGATCTGCGACTACACCCCCGAGGCTCTTGATGTAATGCTCTACGGCTGTGACGACAAGATAGACGTGGTAAGATACTTTGACGGTGTGGCTCATCCTGCAAAGGCTGTAAAGTTTGACGGTATAATCAATATCATACAGCAGAGATACGAGCAGTCCAACAACGAATATTATCAGGAATTTATAGACGAGGTTCCTTGCCCCAAGTGTAAGGGTATGAGACTGTCAAAGGAGATACTCAGCGTTACCGTAGGTGGCAAGAACATCCACGAGTTCTGTGCACAGTCTGTTACCGAAGCTATAAAATTCGTCGACGGGCTTGAGTTCACCGAAACCGAAATAAAGATAGCCCGCGAGATAATCAAGGAGATAAAGTCACGTCTTGACTTTATGATGAACGTTGGTCTTGATTACCTTACCCTCAACCGCAAGGCGGGAACACTCTCCGGCGGCGAGGCTCAGCGTATCAGACTTGCCACACAGATAGGCTCTTCCCTTATGGGTGTGCTCTATATCCTCGACGAGCCCAGTATCGGTCTGCATCAGCGTGACAACTCCAAGCTTATCGACACCTTAAAGAAGCTCCGTGACGTGGGTAACAGCCTTATCGTTGTTGAGCATGACGAAGAGACAATGCTTGAGTCCGACTACATCGTTGACATCGGTCCGGGTGCGGGAATCCACGGCGGTCATATCGTTTCTCAGGGTACACCTGCTGAGATAATGGCTGACGAAAATTCTGTTACGGGCAGATTCTTATCAGGTAAAGAAAAGATCGAGATACCCAAGGTAAGACGAAGCGGTAACGGAAAGACTATAAAGATAGTCGGTGCTAAGGAAAACAACCTTAAAAACGTGGACGTTGAGATACCTCTGGGTGAGTTTGTTTGTGTAACAGGAGTTTCGGGCTCGGGTAAATCCTCCCTTATCAATGCTATACTCAAGCGCTCGCTCTCTCATACGCTTAACCGTGCTATATCCTTCCCCGGCAAGCATGACCGCATAGAGGGTACTGAAAATCTGGACAAGGTCATTGACATTGACCAGGCTCCCATCGGCAGAACTCCCCGTTCCAATCCTGCAACCTATACCGGGGTGTTTACAGACCTAAGAGAGCTCTTTGCCGCTACCCCCGATGCAAAACAGAGAGGCTACAAGGCAAACCGATTCTCCTTTAATCTTAAGGGCGGACGCTGTGAGGCTTGCGAGGGCGACGGCGTAAAAAAGATAGAGATGCACTTTCTCCCCGACGTGTACGTTACCTGCGACGTATGTAAGGGACAGAGATATAACCGCGATACCCTTGAGGTAAAATACAAGGGTAAGAGCATATATGACGTGCTTGATATGAGCGTAGAGGAGGCTCTTGAGTTCTTCTCGTCGCTGCCCAAGATCAAGCGCAAGCTCCAGACACTCTATGATGTGGGACTCGGTTATATCAAGCTGGGTCAGTCTTCAACACAGCTCTCGGGCGGTGAGGCACAGCGTGTTAAGTTAGCTACAGAGCTGTCAAAGCGTTCAACGGGACGAACCATATATATTCTTGACGAGCCTACCACAGGACTTCACTCAGCCGACGTAAAGAAGCTCATCGAGGTACTTCAGCGTCTTGTGGATACAGGCAACACGGTTGTGGTCATCGAGCATAACCTCGATATGATAAAGACTGCCGACTATATAATAGACCTCGGGCCCGAGGGCGGTGACTAGGGCGGTACTATAGGTGCTACAGGCACCCCCGAAGAGGTAGCAAAG
>JAZRQH010000141.1:0-14922 GCA_045649645.1 Eubacteriales bacterium | reverse complement strand
GTAGGCAAGGAGAGAAGAGTAGAGCCCAAGGAGGTAAAGAAGCCCTCCGAGTATCTTGACCTTGCAACTATCCACTTTGCCGCAACAGAGGCAAGAGACCTTGTTCCCAATGCAGGTCAGGTGGATATAGAGACCGTAGAGGACGGACTTAAGTTTACCGTAGCGGACTATCATAACGCATCAAATATGATATTCTCCTTCGGTCATCCCACCAAGGGAATAAACGTAGACGAATATCCTTACCTCGTTATTGATATGAAGGTAGATGCGGTATACGATTCCGCATTTATCCATATGCCTCTCTATGCCACCACAGGTGATAAGTACGGCATATCTAACGACAGCTTTGTCAAGTTTATAGATGCCTACAACGACGGCCAGTTCCATAAGTATATTATAGATTTCTCCGCATTTAACGGAGATCTTAACACCCTCAACCTCTCCTTTATGGAGGTCAACGGAATCAAGGTTCAGGACGGCGATACCGTGACCGTACATTCCTTCCGCTTTGCACGTGACCTCGACGAGGCAAACACCCTTGCCAATAAGGGTCAGTACAAGTCCTTTAAGGTGGATTTCTATGATATGAACGGCAAGCTTATCTCCACGAAGAGAGTCGTTCAGGGCAGAAAATATAACGATTTTCCCTCAAGCGACGTTGAGCCTTATATCTTCAACTGCTGGCAGTTTGAGGACGGCGAGGAGATAAGCGAGACCGACGTAGTTAATATCGGTGAGAATACCGCTATCTATATGAATGCCACCACTCCCTTTAAGGATGTTAAGACAGGAGTATGGTTTACCGAGGGTATTATGAATGCGGTGAAGGAGGGGTATTTTGCCGGTATGACCCCCGATACCTTCCAGCCTTCAGGCAACCTCACAAGAGCACAGTTCGTACTGGTTCTTGCAAAGATTGACGGCGTTGATCTTACACAGTATCAGAGCAAGACCACACCCTTCAAGGACGTTATCAAGGGCGCATGGTACGCTCCCGCTGTTGCCTGGGCGTACGAAAACGGCTATACAGGCGGTATGTCGGCAGATACCTTCGGTACCAATCAGAACATCACCCGTGAGCAGCTTGCCCGCTTCTTCTACGTTTATGCCGAGAAGAAGGGAATGGACGTTGACGGCAGAGCGGATCTCTCCGCATTTACCGATGCAGCAAAGATTTCCGATTGGGCAAAGACCTGTGTAGAATGGGCAGTAGATGCAGGACTCATCTCGGGTATGACTCCCACCACCATCGGTCCCCGCGGCAACGCCACAAGAGCACAGGCGGCAAGAATATGTATTTCCTTTGGAAAACTCATATAACAATGCGTAATTATAGGAAGCTTATTGACCTCGAAAGGTCAATAAGCTTCTTTTTTTTGCAAACACAATTCTTAGCTCCTTGACAATACATTTTTGCGGTGATAAAATTAACAGAGTACAAATCAAGCAATCCAGAGGTGCCTGTGATGTTTAAAAAAATAACGGCTTTATTGTTGATATGTGTTATAATGATGGCTTCTGTTCCGGTGAACGTTTTTTCCATGATACCCAACGGTGCCAAAGCGGAAGAAAACCGTGACGTGCCGGAAGTGTTAGAGGATATTTATTATTCGGATTTGTTTTACGGATATGACGTGTCCTATCTTAAAAGCACCGAGGTTATGACCTATGCCAAGGATACGCACGATATAACTACCGAAGTACTTATAGATTACGGCAATAGTCCGGCTTGCATACTTACCGGCGGATATACGGCGCTGAGTTCATCTCCAAAAGATGTTGCAGGTCTTCTTTTTGAGGTGTTGCTCAATACAGACTATACCTATGAAAAGGCTTTGGATGCAGCAAACGTAAAGCTTCTTGAACAGATTGCCGAAAAGGATACTTCGGATAAATTCGGAACAGCCCAAAATATCACAAAAAGAGTAAGACTGTTGGCGGATATGGTCAAGGAGTACCGAGACGGTAAATATCCCAACGATCACTTTAAGGATATGAGCGACGGGGAAAAGTTTGAGGAATTGATGAGAGATATCGGCAAAAACGATCTTATCATCAAGCTCAACAACACTAAGCTTAATCAAATAATTGCTACCGTTGCAACCGATATTGAAAAGTATATTGATTTTATATCAGTGAATGCGGATGCGATAGATCTGATGGCGGTCACGTGTACGGCAATAATCATGGAATCTGCCAGACTGGAGCTTGTTGACTGTATGCTTGAGGCAGCCCCGTACGGATCTGTTTTGTATGATGGAATGGTCAGATTGAGGAAACAGCTTGATGACGGATATGTTAATTTTCTGCTGACCCACTATTTTTCCGGAGCCGTGATCGATAAGCTGGCGGAGCTTGCATTAGATAAGGCTCTGGACTCTGCAGCAAGTCTCGGATATATCATTGCACAGATATTCTCCGAGGTCGTTCTGGGAATGATGCTTGACGTACCAAGCCTCCATGAGGTTATGCTGCAGTCTGTTCTTACGTCTTATTCAAATGATATGTATAAAATTCTGTTTGACAGTGAGCAGGGGATGTATACCCGGGTTTTCAACCGTAATTTTGAAATTGACGATATCGCAGAGTTTGAATATATTTTCAACGCATATACCGCTGCTACCCAGGCATCCCTTGAGGCAACCCAAAAGCTCACTCTCAGTTCAAACAGTGATAGGTTTGAGGAGTGTCTTGACAACTGGTATGATTTTAATTATGAGAAGTATATGCTTGCTATCGTTGATCATATCGATAATATCCCTTACGAAAACAGAGTGTATAAATATTTTGACAGCTGGACGGTGACCGCTCTTACAGGTATATTACCGGCTTCAGATGAATTGGTAAACGGCAATATATATATGTGTATGGGTGATTTCAGGGGTAACGTGGAGATAGCCGATTGTGTTCACATCTATGCAAATGACAAAGCGGTGATCGACGGTAACGTTACCGTACTCCGAGAGGGCGAGCTCATCGTTGACGGAGAGCTTGAAATAACGGGAGATATCTTACTGAATTCTTATTCGGATTATGTGAGATTAAGCTACGGCAAGCTGACTATGACCGAGGATGACTCTGTGCTTTCAATAGGCGGAGACTTCACGGCAGGCTATCCTGAGTATTGTTGTAATCTTACCGCAGGTACGGTCGTGTTCAACGGCAGTGAGCAACAGACCGTTATCGGATTAGAGGCGTATAACGTAGAGGTAACCAATCCCAAAGGAATAAAGTACGGCAGTGATCTGTATCTGCACGGTAATTATCAGCTTAACGGCAAGCCTTTGGAGACCAACGGATGTTACACCTATTGGCAAGAGGGAGCTACCTTCAGTGAGGGATCTTATTATTCAAACGTATATATACCGTCGGGTATATCGGTAACGCTCGATTACCCTCTTATGGCGGATATTAAAAATTACGGAACACTTGAAATATCTGATGATATATTTGCCGAGCTGAGAGGTAATATTGATAATTACAAAATGCTGATACTGTATAGCGACTCGGACGTTAAGGTAGACGGCAACGTCACAAGCTACGAAAACTCTGTTATAGAGATACCGGCAAACAGCAAAGCGAAAATCGGCGGCAACGTAACAATAAGCTATTCGGGAGAGCTGAAGATTAACGGCGAGCTTGAGATAACCGGAGATCTGGAGCTTAAATTTGCTTCAAGTTACGTTTCAAAAAGCTACGGCAGGCTGACTATGACCGAGGATGACTCTGTGCTTACAATAGGCGGAGACTTCATTGCAGGAAACTCAAGCTATTGCTGTAATCTTACTGCAGGAACAGTCGTGTTCAACGGTAACGGACTGCAGACGTCAAGCGGATTTAAACCGATAGGTCTTACGTTGGAAAACACCTCGGAGGACGGTGTTGTGTTTACGTCAAGTCTTGTGGTATACGGCATGTTTAATCATAACGGAAACAAATTCACGCTGTATAATAACGGCAAGGGCTCATATTTTATCGATTCTGACGGCGATGGTATCAACGACCACCTTGATCCTGAGCCTACGCTTGGTCCGTATACCGTACCTGTGGTCAGCGTCGACAATTATGTTGTTACCATAAGTGCTGCCATTCATATCAAGGATATCAGATATGCTCTCGGAGAGTATACCACTCCCTCGGAGATCAAGGCGGCAGAGGGCAACGTAGCGATCTCCAATGCACTTGTTCAGAAATATACCGTTACCGGCAGATTCGTATACGAGATGCCCAAGGGCGGATATTATACCGTATGGGTAAGAATGCAGGACGGCACGAACTATATCCTTCCTCTTGACGTTACCCATTTTACGCCCACGGTTACAACATACGGCGTCAAGGTGACACTTAATAACCTCTATGACGTTAAGGACTTTTATATCGCTAAGGGTGAATATAACACCTACCGTGAGATCAAGGACAACGGATATATAGTATCCGTTACCGATGCCAAGATCGGTAACAAGCATAACTATACATATACCGTATACGAACCCGGTGTACATACTATACTTATCAGATATAACGATGGTTCACAGGCGATCTTCCACGAAACTTTGACGGTTGACGAGCCTGTATTTACCGCCAACGGATTACAGGTGACGATCAGTAATCTTCCCGACGTTAAGGTCATAAGAACGGCTTACGGCAAGTGGAGCACTATCAAGGAGCTTAAGGCTACGGATACTATCCGTAACTTTTCGGACAAGACCGCCATAAAGGGCAAGGACCCCTACACCATACAGTACCGCGAGGAGGGAACGGTAACAGTCATCGTAGAGTACAATAACGGCTACCAAAGGGTATTCCACTATGAGGTCACAAAGAAAACACCTACCTTCACACAGCAGGGTAACGTCGTTACCTTCGGCGAGCTTGACGGGCTTGTGACTCTGCGTTACGCCAAGGGGGAATATACCACCGTATCTCAGATAAAGAACGCGGCGGGTTCTAAGGCGCTCAAGCCTGCCAATATAGCAGACGGCAGGATAGAGGTGGATCTCGATCCGGGCACTTATACCTTCTGCGTGCAGTATGATGACGAATCCTATAACTACTATACTGTAAGTGTGTGAAACAGCATTTTTCTCAACGTAATGTAAATATTGCTCAGTTCGGATGTCGGCAGAGGATTTTCTCCTCTGCCGCATTCTATTGTATAGGCGGGCAGGTCAAACTCACGAACGTACCAGTCCTTTAACCCTCCGTAGCTTGCCGCCTGTTCCGGGTCGGTATGTCTGTAGCCCGAATATCTTGCCAAGGCTTGCGCTGTGCGGTATGAGTTCTTCGGCTCGTGTCCCTGCCAACCTGAATATATTTCCTCCCCCTGGGTATGGAAGGTGAATATGTATTTGAAGGGAACAAGAGCTCTGATAAAGGAGCATATCGCCCGGGTCTCAGGCTCGCTTTCGGGATAATTCCCCGAATATCGGGTAGGGCAAGGGCCTTCTATTCCCAGCTCCTTTTCTATCTTTTTGTATTCCTCAAAGCCGGCATCATAGTTGTGGTTCAGATCCACTCCGTTAGCGTTTGCCTGTGTACAGAGCTCTATACCGTCGGGATTCAGCATGGGTATCATATAGATACATCTGGTCTCGTATACGTAGCGGGGGTCGATTCCGTATATCATATTTCCTTTTTCAAAGTACATGCACAGCTCACGGAGAAATTTTATCAGGAGAGCCGAGGTTATGCTCTCAAGCCCGTGATGAGTGCCTACGTAAAGGAGCTTTACGTCTCCTCTGCCTATCTTTAGGGCAGGCAGAGGCTTGCCCTTGACCGAATGTCCTATTGTCGTCATCTTGATTTCGGGATATCTTTTGGCAAGGGTGGTAAGCTCGGATAAAAGCGTTTCATGACTGTAAGCTTTATTCATATTATTTATCCTTTCAGGAGAACATTTGTTTGACATTTTTATCATAATATGTTATAATATATGCAACATATCTTGAAAGGTGAACGAAAATGCAGCCATTGAAGGAAAAAGAACGACAGGTATTTGAATATATATCCGATTCTATAAACAAGCACGGATTTTCTCCCAGTGTCCGTGACATACAGGCACACCTTGGTATCAAGAGCACCTCTACCGTTCACGCTTATCTTGCAAAGCTTGAGGAAAAGGGCTATATCCGCAAGGAAAACGGCAAGTCCAGAACTCTGCGTATCGACAGCGAGGACCGTGAGGAGAGAAGCTCGGTCAAGGTTCCGTTGCTTGGTAAGGTAACTGCAGGTATGCCCATACTTGCTGTTGAGAACTTTGAGGGACATATAGATTTCCCCACCATGAACCGTTCATATCAGCACAACGAGCTTTTTGCCCTTAAGGTAAGAGGCGAGAGTATGATAGAGGCAGGCATACTTGACGGAGATATCGTGGTGGTCAAAAAGGAGCCCACCGCCGACAACGGACAGATAGTCGTGGCTCTCACCGAGGAGGGCGCAACCGTCAAGACCTTCTACCGTGAGGACGGACATTTCCGTCTCCAACCCGAGAACGTGGCAATGGAGCCTATAATCGTTGACGAGGTCTATATTTTGGGTAAGGTCGTTTCGGTACTGAGATATTATTAAATGCAGAACTCAGAGTGCAAAATTATTGTTGAAAACCGCCACAGCGGTTTTCTTCCTTCAATTACGCATTACGAATTCCGAATTCCGAATTTATATTGACAACCCAACCTCGATATAATATAATAGACTAAATACTTAAAAATACAAATACGGAGGTATTTATTATGGATAAGGTAAGAGTAGGTATTATCGGTTGCGGCGGTATCGCAAACGGTAAGCATATGCCTTCACTTAAGCAGGTCGCTGAGTGTGAAATGGTTGCATTCTGTGACATCATCGTTGAAAAGGCTGAAGAGGCTGCTAAGAAGTACGGCGTAGAGGGCGCAAAGGTTTACGCTGACTACAAGGAGCTCTTAGAGGACAAGACAATTGACGTTGTACACGTTTGTACACCTAACCGTTCTCACAGCTTTATTACCGTTGACGCTCTTGAGGCAGGCAAGCACGTTATGTGTGAGAAGCCCATGGCTATCAACACCGTTGAGGCTCAGAAGATGCTTGACGCGGCTAAGCGTACAGGCAAGAAGCTGACCATCGGCTATCAGAACAGACACCGTCCCGACTCTCTCTATATGAAGCAGGAGGCTATGGACGGTACCTTCGGCGATATCTACTACGCTAAGGCTATCGCACTTCGTCGCCGTGCAGTTCCCACCTGGGGCGTGTTCCTCAACGAGTATGAGCAGGGCGGCGGTCCCCTTATCGATATCGGTACTCACGCGCTTGACCTCACCCTCTGGATGATGGATAACTACAAGCCCAAGTGCTGTCTCGGTACTACATACCATAAGCTCAACAAGGACACTCAGACCGGTAACGCTTGGGGCGACTGGGATCCTGAGGCGTTTACCGTAGAGGACAGTGCATTCGGCTTCATCGTTATGGAGAACGGTGCTACCATCAACCTTGAGTCCTCCTGGGCGCTTAACAAGCTCGAGTCCAAGGAAGCTATCACCACCATCTGCGGTACCAAGGGCGGTGCAGATATGCTTGACGGTCTCAGACTTAACGGCGTAAGACACGGCAGAAAGTTCACCACCAAGATCAGCTTTGACGCAGGCGGAGTTGACTTCTACGAGGGCGGTAACGGTGACGATCCCGCATTCCGTGAGGCTAAGCTCTGGATCGATGCAGTTATCAACGATAAGGATCCCTTCGTTCTTCCCGAGCAGGCATTTGCCATCACTCAGATCCTTGAGGGTATCTATACGTCCGCAAAGACTGGTACAGTATACAATTTCTAATTCAAGCGAGGAATATATAGATGAAATTAGGTCTTTTAATAAGCCTTTACAGAACCGAGCCTCTTGATGCGGTTCTTGCAAAGGCAAAAGCTAAGGGCATTGAAGCTGTTGAGATCGCCGCAGGCGGTTACGGCGGCAGCGAGCATTGCAACCCCGCAGAGCTTCTTGCCAACGAGGAAAAGTTCCTTGAATTTAAGCATACTATCGAAAAGCACGGTCTTCCCATCTCCGCTTTCTCTGTGCACGGCAACCCCGTACACCCCAATAAGGAGATCGCGGCTAAGTTCCACGAGGACTACGTAAACTGCGTTCTTCTTGCAGAGAAGATGGGCGTTGACACCATTACTCTCTTCTCAGGCTGTCCCGGCGGCTGCGCTGAGGATAAGACCCCCAACTGGGCAACCTGCCCTTGGCCCGAGGATTTCCTTGCGGTTCTTGATTACCAGTGGAACGAGGTTCTCATTCCTTACTGGAAGGAAGCAGGCGCATTTGCAGAGGCACACGGTGTTACCAAGCTTGCTTTTGAGATGCATCCCGGTTTTACAGTTTATAACCCCGAGACCCTTCTTAAGTTAAGAAAGGCAGTAGGTCCCGTTATCGGCTGTAACTTTGACCCCTCTCACATCATCTGGCAGGGTATGGACCCCGTTGCGGCTATCCGCGAGCTTGAGGGTGCTATCTACCACTGTCATGCTAAGGATACCAAGGTTGATAAGTACAATACCGCAAAGAACGGTGTTCTTGATACTAAGCACTACGGCGACGAGATCCACCGTAGCTGGGTATTCCGTTCTGTTGGCTACGGCAACGATATGCAGTACTGGCGTGACCTTGTTTCCAACCTCAGACTCACAGGCTACGACAACGTTCTCTCTATCGAGCACGAGGACAGCGTAATGTCTATCGACGAGGGCTGCGATAAGGCTATCTACTTCTTAAAGCAGGCAATAATAAGCGAGCCTAAGCCTACGGGAATGGCATGGGCATAAAAAAACACGCTTCGGCGTGTTTTTTTATGCCCTGCCATTCCAGCTAAATTCACCTGCGGTGAGCTAAATTGAGCATAGCTCAGCTAAATTCCTGACGGAGCTAAATGTGCTTCGCACGCTTTAAGGTAAATTTAATTTAGCTGCACGGAGTGCAATTTAGCTATTCCGTAAGGAATAATTTAGCTGCGAAGCAATTTAGCTGTAACAAAAACTCACATAATTTTAAAAAAATTATTAAAAAACCTTGAAATGTTGTTCACAATCTGTTATAATATGGTATAAATTTTATTAATCACATAAAGGAAGGTATAATCTAATGAAAAAGATTTTATCACTCACTCTCGTAGTGCTTATGCTTCTTTGCATAGTTCCTATGACTGTATCTGCCGGCGATACTCTCATTCCTGACCTCCCCGGCTTCCACACCAGATATGCTGAGTTCCATATCGTTCAGCACGGCGGTTACTATAATGCAAATTCCGGTGCCGCTATTACCAACGGCGGCTTCTATACCGCTGCTAACGGTCTTAACATTCCCAACGGCTACACAGGCAACATCGTTATTTACGTTTACCATGCTACCAATGAGCCTGCTGATGCTGTATTAAACCATTACGTCGGTGTTGTATATACAGAGGCAGGTAAGTCTGACTCTTTCTATCCTCTCGGCGACCTTATGGCAGTTATCTATCGCTCTATGGAGAATAGCGGTAAAGAACTCGCAAGCCTCAAATGGAGCGCTTTCGGTCTGGATTTTACCGATACCACTCTCCTCAATACACCCATTGTTGCCGCTGTTTTCGCAACTCCCGGCACCCTTTACGCTTGGGAAGCTGTTTGGGGCAATGCTGCATGCGTAGACCACAGCTTTGGCACAGACAATGTTTGTGATGTTTGCGGTCATATAATGCAGACCACCTACGTTGTAGGCGACTATACCTACGTTGTTGTCGGTGCAGATAATATGCCTATAAACATTCACGGTCTCGGTGTAAACGGCGGTTGGGCTGTTTATGCAACCGATAAGACCAAGTCCTCTTACGGTGAGATCAGAGAGACTCTTCACGGATTCCCCGTAACCTTTATGTACAAGACATTTGATGGCTGCTCTAATATGACGGTAGCTCCCGCTATTCCCGCACATGTACAGGTAGCATATAATGCATACAAGGGTTCCGGTATCACCTCCACTCCCGATATGGGCAACGTAGTTAAGCTTTACGGTGCATTCAAGAACTGTAAGAACCTTACAAACGTTGGTACCATTCCCGCAACTGTTACCGATATGACAGGCGCATTTTCCGGCTGTACTGCGCTTACTACAGCTCCCGCTATCCCCGCTTCCGTTGTCAATATGACTCAGGCGTTCAAGGGCTGTACTAAGCTTACTTCTGCGCCCGACGTAACCGGTGTAGCTAACATTACTGAGGCATTTGACGGTTGTACCGCTATGAAGGGCAACGTGGCATTTGATGCTAATCTCAATGCAAAGGCATTCAGAAATACTAAGATCACCTCCGCTACCGTTGGCGCTTCCACTATTCAGAAAAGCTGCTTCTACAACAGCCAGCTTAAGACCGTAAACTACGACGGCACTCTTGCGCAGTGGCTGGGTGTTACCGTAGAGGCTTATAACGGTAAGGTTAAGACCTCTAACGTTAAGGTAAGTGACGATACCGCTGCTGTTACCGTTAAGAACGGCGTTACATACATAAGCGGTCTTGAAAACGCAAAGGACTTCTTTATAGGCAAGGGTACCTGCAATACCTACCGTCAGGTTAAGAATGCTCTGAAGTACTCCGCAACAAGCGCTAAGTTTGCAAACACTAACGTTTATACCTACGCTGGAGTCTTCGCAAAGGGTGACTATACTCTCTGCGTAAGATACAACGACGGCACCAGCAAGATCGTTAATTTCACAGTAGCATAATTGAATATTTGCTCTATATCCAGCACCCTCACATGAGGGTGCTGCTTTTATGCACCGAAACGAATAAAAATACACAAAACAGTGCATAAAATATCTTTTATGTGAATAAATCCTCCTGTTGATGCTTTATACCGGAAATGTGAAAACAGGGGCATTATAATATTAAATAAAATAATTAATAAAATGTTACGGAAACTATTGACAAATATTAATGAATATCGTATAATTATACAATCATTGTTAAAATGGCTTAATGTTTTTGTATTTTTCCCGAAAGGAGATACCCTGCAGGTAGTATAAGCAGGGAAACGAGAAGAATGAAAACCGTATTTATCGACGGAAATCAAGGCACCACAGGTCTTCGCATTCACGAAAGACTGACGGGTTATAAAGATATACAGGTAGTCACACTGCCTGATGACAAGCGCAAGGATCCAGAGGCAAAGAAGGAGATGCTTAACTCCTGCGATATCGCATTTTTATGCCTGCCTGATGCGGCGGCAAGAGAATCTGTTGCTCTCTGCGACAATCCCGATACAGTTATTATAGACACCTCCACAGCTCACCGCTGTGACGACAGCTTTGCTTACGGTTTTCCCGAGTTAAGCGAGGCTCATCTGGCGAAATTACAGAGTTCTAACAGAATAGCAGTTCCCGGATGTCATGCCAGCGGCTTTATAGCTTTAGTACAACCCCTTGTGGCAAGCGGAGTGCTTTCGCCCGATACCCCTCTCACCTGTCATTCGATAACCGGTTATTCCGGCGGCGGCAAGAAGATGATCGCCGACTATGAGGATGAAAACAGAAATGTGGAGCTTGGCTCTCCCCGTCAGTATGGACTTACCCAGAACCACAAGCATATTCCCGAGATGGTGAAGATAAGCGGTATAAATATAAGTCCTATCTTCTGTCCCATCGTTTCCGATTTCTACAGCGGAATGATGGTGACCGTGCCCGTATTTGCTTCCCAGCTTAAGTGCGGCATCGATGAGGTAAGGGAGATATATAAGAATACTTATATAAGAGGTCTCGTTCACTTTACCGAGGATATGAGCGAGGGCGGATTTATAGGCTCAAACAATCTGAGCTTCAAGGATACTATGGACGTATCGGTTTGCGGAAACGAAGAAAGAATACTTCTTACCGCAAGATACGACAACTTAGGTAAGGGAGCTTCGGGTGCGGCAGTAGAGTGCCTCAATATCAAGTTAAATAACGAATGGTCATATAAATTGGAGATATAATGATGAAGCAGATTAACGGCGGCGTGTGTGCCGCAAATGGATTTAAGGCAAACGGAATTCATTGCGGAATCCGTAAGAATAAGACAAAGAGAGATCTGGCACTTATCAAGAGTGAGGTTATGGCAAACGCAGCTTCTGTCTATACCACCAACCTTGTCAAGGGTGCGCCGATTTACGTAACAAAGGACAATATAGCAGACGGCAAGGCTATCGCAGTTATCTGTAACAGCGGAAACGCCAACACCTGTAATAAGAACGGCAAAGAGGTAGCACGTAAGATGTGCGAGATCACAGCCGAGGCTATCGGTTGCAAGGCAGAGGATATCGTTGTTGCCTCCACCGGCGTTATCGGTCAGGAGCTTGACGTAACTCCCATCGCAAACGGTATGGACGAGCTTGCAGGAGGCTTAGGTGATAACAGTGCGGCTGCTGCTGAGGCTATTATGACAACGGATACCGTTATGAAGGAGATCGCTTTCTCCTTTGAGATAGACGGTGTGGAGTGCCACATCGGCGGTATCGCCAAGGGAAGCGGTATGATCCATCCCAATATGGCAACAATGCTTGTCTTTGTTACCACCGACTGTGCGGTATCAAGCGAGATGCTGCAGAAGGCTGTAAGCGAGGATGTCAAGACCAGCTTCAATATGGTAAGTGTTGACGGAGATACCTCCACAAACGATATGGTTTCTGTTCTTGCCAACGGCATGGCAGGAAACAAGGAGATTACCGAAGAGGGCGAATCCTTTGATAAGTTCTGCGAAGCCCTTGCAAGTGTTACCAGATACCTCTGCCGCATGATAGCCAAGGACGGTGAGGGTGCTACCAAGATGCTTGAATGCAAGGTAGACGGTGCCAAGACCGAAAAGGACGCAAGAATAGTTGCAAAGAGCGTTGTATGTTCTTCACTCTTTAAGTCTGCAATGTTCGGCTCGGACGCCAACTGGGGACGTGTACTCTGCGCTATAGGCTACAGCGGAGCAGACGTTGACGTTGAGGCAATCGATCTTTCCTTTGCTTCAAAGGCAGGCAAGATAGACGTATGTAAGGACGGCTACGGCATAGAGTTTTCCGAAGAGGTAGCAAAGCAGATACTTCTTTGTGACGAGATACAGATACTTATTTCACTTAAGTCGGGTGAGGGTGAGGCCACCGCTTGGGGCTGTGACCTGACCTATGATTACGTAAAGATTAACGGAGATTACAGAACCTAATGGAACTTTCAAATGCACAGAGAGCGTCAGTGCTTATCCACGCACTGCCCTACATACAGAAATATTATAACAAGGTTGTTGTTGTCAAGTACGGCGGCAACGCAATGGTAAACGAGGACCTTAAGAACAAGGTCATGCGCGATATCGTGCTTCTTGCGCTTATCGGTGTCAAGGTGGTGCTTGTCCACGGCGGCGGCCCCGAGATAACCGAGGAGCTTAACAAAATCGGCAAGGAGTCAAAGTTTGTTGACGGACTTCGTGTAACCGACAAGGAGACCGCAGACGTAGTACAGATGGTGCTTGCAGGCAAGATAAACAAGAGCCTTGTAAACATTATGCAGAACAACGGCGGTAAGGCTATCGGTCTTTGCGGTATCGACGGTCATATGATAGAAGCAAAGCAGATGGACGAGAAGTGGGGTTACGTAGGTGAGATCACCAATATCAATCCCGAGCCAATACTTGACGTACTGGAGAAGGGATATATTCCCGTTATCTCCACCGTTGGCTGTGACTCTGAAAATAACGTATACAACATCAACGCAGATACGGCGGCGGCAAGAATTGCAGGAATGCTTAAGGCCGAGTGTCTTATCTCTATGACCGACATCGCAGGCATCTGCGAGGACCCCAAGGATCCCGATACACTTATCAAGATAATCAACGTAAGCGAAGCACCCCAGCTTATCAGACGCGGCATTATCTCAGGCGGTATGATTCCCAAGATCGACTGCTGTGTAGAGGCTATCCGCCGCGGTGTAAACCGTGTATTTATAATCGACGGCCGTATCCCTCACTCCATCATCGTTGAGATGCTGACCAACGAGGGTATCGGAACAATGATCGTATAAAGAGGCAGTTATGACAACCAAAGAATTAGATAATCGGTACGTTGCTCATTCATACGGACGTCTTCCCGTTGAGATCGTCAGCGGTAAAGGCAGTCTCTGCTATGATGAGAACGGCAAGGAATATATTGATTTAGGATCGGGTATAGCGGTAAATACCTTCGGCTTTTCTGATGCCGAATGGGTAGAGGCTGTAAAAGAGCAGCTTGATCTGTTTGCCCATACCTCCAACTATTATTACACCTCACCCTGCGCCAAGCTGGCGCAGATGCTCTGCGAGGCTACAGGCATGAAGAATGTCTTCTTCTCAAACTCAGGCGGTGAGGCAAACGAATGTATGATAAAGGCAGCTCGCCGCTATTCATTCCAGAAATACGGCAAGGGCAGACACACCATTATCACTCTTAAAAACTCCTTCCACGGAAGAACCATAACAACTCTCTCCGCCACAGGTCAGGACAGCTTCCATACCGAGTTTGATCCCTTTACCGAGGGCTTTGTGTATGCAGAGGCTAACAACTTTGAGGACGTTCTTCGTCTTACAGAGGAAAACAAGGTCTGCGGTATTATGATGGAGGTCGTTCAGGGCGAGGGCGGTGTTTACGTTCTTACAAAGGAATTTGTAGAGAAGGTAGCCGCACTTTGTAAGGAAAATGATATTCTTCTTATGATCGACGAGGTGCAGACAGGTAACGGACGTACAGGTAAGCTCTACGGCTATATGAATTTCGAAGTTACTCCTGACGTTTTCACAACAGCAAAAGGACTCGGTGGCGGACTTCCAATTGGCGCTTGTGTCGTAGGAGAAAAAGCACAGAACTCTTTAGGCTTTGGTGACCACGGCTCAACATACGGCGGAAATCCTGTCGCTTGTGCAGGAGCA
>JAZRQH010000140.1:0-22765 GCA_045649645.1 Eubacteriales bacterium | reverse complement strand
GTTAAAGTCCTGTACGGTAGTGCCCGTACCATCATTCATATCATAGGTAACGACGGGATCCCATGCGGCATAAACAATAATGTTCTTACCGTAAGGAACACGGCTTTCATTTACCATGAATACAGAGCTCTTATATGCGTTCTCGTAGATCTCGTATTCATAGCCGTTGTTGGCTTTGGTATCACCGTAGGTGGTATTTCCATTACCGTCTCCGGTACGGAACTCTACCTTTGTCATATCGTCACGGTCTGTATGGAGGCGGTAGCCGTCACGGGAAAGATAATAGGTATCGCCCGGGAAATCAAAGACTTCAGCAAATCTCATAAGACCGTTTGTGTCTTCGTTATAATATTTCTTTATATAATTATCACCCTCACGCCAATAACCACCGTTAGGGCTGTAATAAACAGCATATTTGCCTGTGCCGTCGCTTATCTTTCCATCGTCATCGGATCTTGTCCATATGCCCTTTAGGGTCACACTGCCGGGTACGTAATACTTACCGCCGGGGGTATAGTAACCGTTGTTTGCGTTACCGCTCTCACTCCAGCCGATAAATGCCCATCCCTCATACTCGGGTGTAACCTCAGGGAGTCTGATAACGTTGCCTGCACCCGCGGACACGTCGGCAATCTTCTCCTCTATGGGGAGTACGGGATCAAAGCTTACTACAGCACCCTTGACGTTATACTGATGTCCAAGGCGCTTATAAGCATTTGTAACGTCCTGCTTACATGCATTGGGATCATCTATAACGCTCTTAGCATACTGCATGTATTTGTCATCCTCAGAGAAACCTGCTCTTAGTGCTGCATCATACATATTGATTACAGAAGATTTGTCAACCTCATCAATGTCAGAGGTAAAAGCTTTAATGATACAGTTATAGTCCATAGCAGACCACATTTTCGTACCATTCATATCTATCATAAGATAATAGCTCTCACCGATATTTCCTTTGCAGTAAGCACCGTTCTCAGCAAGACAGTAGGAGCGTTCACTCGGGGTAGTAGATTTTATCTCTACGATAACCGAGAATCTCTGTCCCGCTTTCAGCTCGATATGCTTGGTGAGGTCAAGCTTACGATATCCTTCACCAAATATTGACTCACTCTGGGTATGGACAAGAGTACCTGTATCGGGGTTGCCCGAACCGTCAAGGTATATAGAAACGGTAACGTTGGCGGTTGTATTCTTACAGTAATATCCTATCTGCTTTAATATCTCGTTACCCTTAGCGGTAAAAATATTAGCGCAGGTAGCACTCTTATTCGGGCCGGTCTCACAGGCAAAGTAGCCTACGCCCTGAGCCCAAGTACCATCATAACTGTAGTTATTATCAACAACGCTTGTGTCCTCAAAGTCCATAAGCCATGAGTAATTGTGGGACACATCATAGTAAGAGAGCCAGAAATATCCGTCATCTGCCCACTCTGTACCCCAAGAGTTCTTAACAAGCCAAGCACCGGGACCGGGAGGCGAAACTGCAAATGCAGACTGCGGAATAGTATCATCCCAGCCTACTATATACACCGCATGATTAAGCACCTCGTCAACATTCTGATAAAAGGTAGTGTACTCGCCATACTTATAATAGCTTGACATAGAACAATAGGTAGATACCATGCCACCGAAGTTCATTATCATATATTTAAGGGTATTGATATCATGACCGTCATAAACTATGTTTGCGGTAAGATGCTGTTCGCTTACAAGACGGTTGGTCTCGTTGTAACCGAGATTATCTACGTTTGTAGTCCAGTCAGGGTCCGGAGAATAAATATCATAGTCAGGACCGGACCATACCGCATAAGCGGAACCTGAAACGTAGTTATTGCCGCCGCAGTTAAGGAAATCACCCTGATTTTCACCATCACCATAATAAGGAAGAGTCTGGTCTGTGGTTAAGCGGTTTCCGTAGTAAGACAGTGCACCGTCAGCCACGTCTGCATTCTCTATGGGATAGTTGCGCAGCAGCACCGTCTCAACAGCAGAGCCTGCAGCCTGTGCCCAGCAGGTACCGTAGTTACCCTGATCTTTAACAGAAGAAACTATGGAAGCACCTACCGAGTTGATGCGATCCACACTGCTGTATTTTGCCGGCAATGCGTCTTCGGTTGCATTAGCTGTAGCCATAGCTCTTGCCACATCCCTCGGAGTATAGTTGTCCTTTTCCATATTGACAACATTCCCCTCTTCATCATATGTCGCAGTATATGCGTATCCGTACTCCGACACCTCGCCGGTAGGCTTATCCACGTAAACGTCGATATAATCATCAAAGTTGATCAATGCAGGATCAACTCCTGCCGCAATCAATGCTTCCGGAGTTCTTGCATATGCAACTGCGGGCAGCATAGAAAGAAGCATTCCGGCAAGAAGGCATATTGCCAACACTTGTTTGATAACGCGCATAGATCTGTTCATACTTCTCCTCCTGGAAATTAACTAAAAAACAGTATAATTTATATTAACATATAGTTCATTTTTTGTCAATTAAATATGCAAATTTATCTTTCTTGACAAACACCTATATTTATGATAAAATATGTACGTTATTGACGTTGATTGGGAGTAGTAACGGGACAAGATGTAATTCCAGAGAAGGATGCCTTGGCTGCGAGTATCCGTTATGTCCCCTGAGAAGTTGTCCATGAGTCAACGGGGCCTGCCCGTTACAGCAAGGAAAGAGTGCGCCCTTATTGGGTGAATTCAGGTGGTACAGCGTTTTACGGCGCCCTGATGTTTTTTCAGGGCTCCGTTTTTAATTCGTAATGCGTAATGCGTAATGCGTAATTAAAGGAAGATTTCCTACAAACGGAAATCATTTAATTTCAAATAATAATTCAAGGAGATACAATATGAAAAAAGAACTCAACAAGACATATTCTCCCGCGGAGATAGAGGACCGTTTATATCAGTTCTGGTGTGATAACGGCTACTTTACCCCCGAGATGGATGAATCAAAGAAGCCCTTCTCTATAGTTATTCCCCCTCCTAACGTTACAGGTCAGCTCCATATGGGACACGCCCTCAACAATACTCTTCAGGATATCATTATCCGTACCAAGCGTATGCAGGGTTACTCTACCCTCTGGGTTCCCGGCTGTGACCATGCGGGTATTGCAACACAGATCAAGGTAGAAGAGGTTCTCCGTAAGGAAAAGGGTCTCACCCGTCACGATATCGGTCGTGAGGAATTCCTCAAGCTGGTATGGCAGTGGAAGGAGCAGTACGGCGGTACTATCATCGGTCAGCTCAAGAAGCTTGGCTCCTCCTGCGACTGGACCAGAGAAGCTTTCACCATGAGCGATACTCTGTCTGCCGCAGTTAAAAAGACCTTCGTACGTCTCTACGACAAGGGACTTATCTACAGAGGTCTCAGAATCACCAACTGGTGTCCTCACTGTAACACTGCCCTTTCCGACGCAGAGGTTGAGTACAAGGATCTTGAAGGCTCATTCTGGCATATCAGATATCCCATCGTTGGTACAGACGAGTACCTTACTATAGCTACAACACGTCCCGAGACTATGTTCGGTGATACCGCGGTTGCGGTTCATCCCGAGGACGAGAGATATACCCACCTTATCGGCAAGATGCTCAAGCTGCCTATGACAGACCGTGAGATACCCATCATTGCCGACGAGTACGTTGAAAAGGATTTCGGTACAGGCTGTGTTAAGATCACTCCCTGTCACGACCCCAACGACTTTGAGGTTGGTACACGCCACGACCTTCCCATGATCTTTGCTATCGACGAGGATGGCAAGATCACAGAGGCAGGCGGCAAGTTCAAGGGTCTTGACCGTTATGAAGCAAGAAAGGCACTTGTTGCGGATCTTGAAGCTGAGGGCTACCTCGTTAAGACCGAAAAGCACAGCCACAACGTAGCTCATTGCTACCGCTGCGGAACCGTTATCGAGCCTCTTGCATCCAAGCAGTGGTTCGTAAAGATGAAGCCCCTTGCAGAGCCTGCGATCAAGGTTGTAAAGGACGGCGACATCAGATATATTCCCGACCGTTTCTCCAAGAACTATCTCTACTGGATGGAGAACATCCACGACTGGTGTATCTCCCGTCAGCTCTGGTGGGGTCACCGTATCCCCGCATACTACTGTAAGGACTGCGGCGAGGTCATGGTTTCCGAAACCGACGTATGCGAGTGTGTTAAGTGTAAGAGCACTAACATCAAGCAGGAGGACGACGTTCTCGACACCTGGTTCTCATCTTCTCTCTGGCCCTTCTCTACTCTCGGCTGGCCTGAAGATACCAAGGAGCTCAACTACTACTATCCTACAAACGTTCTCGTTACCGCTTATGATATCATCACCTTCTGGGTATCCAAGATGATCTTTATGTCTCTTGATACCATGGAAGGCAAGGAAACAAAGGAAGCTATTCCTTTCCCCGACGTATTTATCCACGGTCTTGTTCGTGACGCTCAGGGTCGCAAGATGTCCAAGTCCCTTGGTAACGGTATCGATCCCCTGATCGAGATCGAGAAGTACGGCGCGGACGCTCTCAGATTTGCTCTTGCTACAGGTAACTCTCCCGGAAACGATATGAGATACTCCCCCGAAAAGATCGAGGCGGCAAGAAACTTCAACAACAAGGTATGGAATGCCGCAAGATTCGTTCTTATGAATCTTGATATCGAGAAGCTTGAGCTCCCCGACGTTTCTGAAATGCAGATCGAGGACAAGTGGATACTCTCACTCTATAACCGTCTTGTAAGTGAGGTTACTCAGAACATCGAAAACTACGAGCTGGGTGTTGCACTCTCAAAGCTCTACGACTTCATCTGGGATATCTTCTGTGACTGGTATATCGAGCTGCTTAAGCCCAGACTTAACGCAGGCTCTAAGTCCGCTCAACAAGTTATCTCCTACGTACTCTCCAATACTCTTAAGCTTCTGCATCCCTTCATGCCCTTTATCACAGAGGAGATCTGGCAGACCCTTCCTCACGAGGGTGACTCCATCATGGTTTCCGAGTATCCCACTGCATGTGAGTGCCTGAACTTCCCCGAGGACGAGGCTAAGATGAACGCTCTTATCGAGGCGATCAAGGCTATCCGTGTTCGCAGAAACGAAATGAACGTTCCTCCCTCAAAGAAGGCAAAGAACTATATCGTTACCGAGCGTACCGATATATTCAACAAGGATACCTTCGTATTCTTCCAGAGACTTGCTTCTGCATCCGAGGTTGAGGTGGTAGCAGAATACACCGACACCGACGCCGTTCAGATAGTAACTCCCTCCTGTACCGTATATATTCCTCTTGCAGAGGTTCTTGATATGGAAAAGGAGCTTGAGCGTCTCACAAAGGAGCGCGAAAAGACCATCGGCGAGATCGAGCGACTTGAGAAGAAGTTAGGTAACGAGGGCTTCGTTGCCAAGGCTCCCGCAGCAGTAGTCGAAGGCGAAAAGGCAAAGCTTGCTAAGTACAAGGACGTCCTCGCAGGCGTTGAAGCAGCTATCGCAAAGATCAAGAAATAAGAAAGCTTGTTTCTGAATTGAAAATAACGGAAGTCTTTCGCTACGGCGGAAGGCTTCTTTTTTTCTTTTCGCTGTTCCCGTCCTGTATTGCGGTGATATCCGTGAAAGAACGGTAACAGTTTTAGCACCCGACAAGCCCTTTATTTATGCAGGTTTATATGATTTAATGTAATCTGTGTAGATTTTTGTCGCTACTGCGTAAATAGAATTATCCGTTTATACGATCTTATATTTTATTATATAAATTTATCAACATATATGAAAATAATTACACAAATTACATAAACAAATAATATAGCCTTATTTCATGAAGGTTTGAGACGGTGCAGTTATCCGACATAATTTACACCGAGCTGCACCGATTACACATCAGGCATATGGCAAATAATATACGTCATATGCATCGTGATTTAATCTGAAATTAAAATGCATTCCTACGTTTGACCGTATGATCATTTCTTCAATCGGTTTTTCCAACAAAGCGCTCAACTCCCTCTTGAACTCAGTATAGGAACACTTATACCCCTTTTCGTTATCCTGACACCATCTTACAAATACCTTATGCATAGCAGTGGTAGTAAGTGAATCTCTGGCGCTCTCTGTTGTTCTCGGTATGCAACATTGGTTATAAAAGTTTGCCACAGGGTTATTTTCCTTGGCATAGAGCGATCTCTTTGCTCTGACACCGGGGCTTTCGGTATACTCGTAGCCGTTTGATATAACGCTTCTCAACCACATAAACGCTTTTGCCACTATTCCGCTTCGCTCTGCATACATTTTGTCACACAGGAACTTGTCCCGCTTTTCACGAGGGATAACGTTGTTACACTCAACGATATTGATGCGGTCGTAGACCCAGTCGCCCCTATCTCCGCCGAACTTGGGGAGCTTGTTCATACAGAACCAGAGCTGACCCTTGTAGGTGTAGTAGAACGGTGAGCTTCCCTTCCTTTCAGCAAATATACGGTCACCGCCCGTTACCTGCTTGAAGATCTTTAGCTCGTTTACCGACATATAGCTTAAGTCCGAGCTTCCCGCCAAGCGTTTGCCGTATATGGCTGACGTGCCGAAACGGGCTTCAAGGGTATTTAAGTCTATAGCCGCACAGTTGCGCTGACCCAATATCCGCTCGCAGAGGGCTTTTAACTGGCTCTTGCCTGTGTTACCCTCTCCCACCATAAAGAGTGCCGACTTCATACGGTAGCCCTTGATGTTTGACAGAGTAACACCCATAAATTCCATAAGGAAGGTATAGGACTCGTTGCTTTCACCGCACAGGTCCTTCATAAAGGCATCGAATACGGGAGTTTTGATGTTATCCAAGTCCCAGTCGCAGTCGAGCTGAACGGTAGAATAGATATCGGGTGAGTGAGGGGTCAGCCTGTTTGTGTCAAGATGAAGGATACCGTTCTTGAAGTTGACTATGTTTTCGTCGGCATCCAGCTCCTCGCTTGTTACAAACACTGGGTCGCTTAAGATGTTCCGCATAACCTCCTCCACGTCAGCCATAGACAGACAGGCTTCGTTGTACGAGGTTATGTAGCTCTTGACCTTGGCTCTCAGCTCGTCGATTCCTATGGGAACGTAAACACCGTTACTGTACCACAGTCTGCGCACCACCTTGTCCTCCTCTCCTAACTCAAAGAGATATCTTTGGGTCTTACGGATGTAGCTTGCCAGAGCGGGACGGTCAACTCGCAGAATTCCTCCCTTACCGTAATAAAAATATGGCGGCATAGGTATATGCTGTATAATTTCTGAATTTTCGACAGCTTTCGACAAATTATCTATAGTTTTTTCTCTGCCGAGTATAGATAAAACGTCGGTGATGTCTCCTTTATGGGGAAGCTTGTCAAATAAAGCCGAGGCAGGAACGACCCGAATACTTTTGGCACTCGAAACAACACCCTGCTTTACCGTCTCGGCATATTTTTCACCCGCCTCGTCGTTGTCGGATATGACAATGATGTCTCTGCCTTGCAGGTGAATGTTGTATTCGGGCTCCCACTTGCCGCCCGCTCCCTTTGGTGAGGTGGTGGCGGTATAGCCTAAATCAAACATTGTGTCAACGTCCTTTTCGCCCTCGACGATGTAGACGCTCTCCTCGCTCTCCGTAAGCTCGTCAAGGCGGTAGAGAGGAGCCTTGACCTCTCCTAAGCCCTTATACCATACACCCTTTTCAAATCTTTCCCACAGAGCGTATTTGCCGCCGTCCTCCTTACGGTAGATGGATTTACGGGCTACGGTGTTCCCATTTTCGTCACGGTAGATATGGGTGCGCAGAGCCCTCCTCTCTTCAATCAGGGAACCGACCCCTGATTGGTTAGCAAACAGGTCTTTCATCGTTAAGCCCATAGCGTTCACTATCTCCTCGGGGGTACATCCCCTGTGGCAGTGTAACAAAATCTTACCGTCCTTTTCGGTTACAGACAAACTTGGATTTCTGTCGTCGTGGGCAGGACACAGAGCGGTATATTCACTAAAACTTATCTTCTTTACTTTGTCTAATCTTGACAAGAAATGTTCTAAGGTCATATTATTCCTCCTTGTTTTTTGATTTCATTATATATCGGAGGAAATATTCTTCGGTAGGGTACTACCCCGAAGTTTTTTTGTGCATGGTTAAGAAAAAAGTGTTGCATTACTGCAACACTTTTAATCGTTTATGCTGTTATCCAAATTGGTTATTATCACCGCTACCTCGGCACGGGTAGCCGTTTTAGAGGGGTTAAACGCGCCTTTGGCGTCGCCTGAGATTATCCCCCTTGTCTGACAGTAGCTTACGGCATCCCTCGCCCAGGAGGCTATCATATCACTGTCTGTAAAGTTCTTTTCTGCGTTTGTCTGCTCTATGGTTATACCGTACTTATCCAGATACCGCTTGACCACCGAGCACATCTCCTGACGGGTTATTCCCTTTGCAGGAGCAAAGCTTCCGTCCTTGTAGCCGGATACTATCCCGTTATCCGATGCCCATTTGATATAGGGCGCAGACCAGCGGCCGCTCTTGACGTCGCCGAAGCTCGTACCCGTATATTTTGAAGCATCTATACCTGCAAGTCTTCCAAGCACGGTTACAAACATTTCTCTCGTCATCTGTCCCGCGGGAGAAAAATTGCCGTTACCTACCCCCGAATAATAGCCCTCGGCGGTACAGTTCATTATGGGGTCATAGTACCACTGACCGTATTTTACGTCCTTGTAATCGTTGGTTATTATAAGCTCTGCGGTTTTACCCTTATAGGTTGCCTTTAATATCTGCGTACCTATCTTATCCTTATCGTAGCCGCTTATCATATAGGGCAGAAGCTTCATATAGGAGCGTGTGTGCTCACATTCCGCCTCAAGGGTCGCTTCAACCGAGGATACGTCCCCGCCTGCGGTAAGGTGAATACCGTCATAATGAAGAGATATACCGTTTATACCGTCACAGCCGACACCGATAATACACCAGGCGTCAGCATTCTTTGCTCCTGCCGCCGCGGTGTGTCCTACGCCCAAATGAAAGCCTCCGCTTAAGAGCCGTTCCTTCATATCGGATTTTAATACCGCGTCAAGAAAGGCTTTTGGAGTACTGAAATTAGCGCCTATTATCTCAAAGCTCTCGGTATCGTAGCCAACTCCCTTGTCGGTAAGTACGGTATACCAGGGATCGCCGTCGGGTCTGTAATGAGAAAGCTCCATAAGCAACTCAGCCGATCTTGTGTGTGCCGCATCCTGAAGGGCAATGAACGTCGTAGCCGCTTCCCTGCGCTGTCTGTTGACAAGATCAAGCAACTGCCACTCGGTCTCGCTTGCTATCTGTGTATAGCTGAATGCGGATATATTGACGGCAAAAGCCGATAAAATAACTAAAATTAAAATACAGGAAATTATACGTTTCATCATTATTCCTCCACATAGTATCATTTTACAATATATCCGACACAATGTCAATAAACATCTTGAAAAGACAGATCTAATATGATAGAATAATAACATTACCCCGAAAGGAAACAAATATGAACAATATCGGTTTTTATCCCGCAGATATACTTCTGCCCAAATGCGAATATAACAAATGGTCTGTCGTTGCCTGCGATCAGTTTACAAGCGAGCCCGAATACTGGCACAGAACCGCTAAGATAACACAAAACTCTCCCTCGGCTTACAACCTTGTGCTTCCCGAAGCCTTTTTGTCAGCCGATAACTCGGATAAAATTGATTCCATCAACCGTGAGATGGCAAAATATCTTGACGAGGGGCTCTTTGAGGAATACAAGGATGCTATGATATTTGTGGAGCGTACTCTGCCCCGGGGAAAGGTTCGTTACGGCATCATAGGTGCGGTAGACCTTGAGGAATACGATTTCCGTGTCGGATCAAAGTCGCTTATCAGAGCAACCGAGGGTACTGTGCTTGAGCGCATACCTCCCCGTGTTGAGATTCGCCGCGATGCTCCCCTGGAGCTTCCTCATATTATGCTGCTTATAGATGATATAGAAAGAACGGTAATTGAGCCTCTGAAGAACACTGACCTCACGGTTCTTTATGACTTTGAGCTTATGCAGGGAGGCGGTCATCTTAAGGGTTCTCTTATCCCGAAAGAAATGCAACCTGATATCCTTTCTGCTATATCCAAGCTTAAGGAGCAGGCAGGCGAGGATCCCCTGCTCTTTGCGGTAGGTGACGGAAACCACTCCCTTGCCACCGCCCGTACCTGCTACCAAAATGAGCCCACCGAGCTTAACAGATACGCTCTTGTGGAGGTGGTAAACATCCACGACGAGGCTCTTGAGTTTGAGCCTATCTACCGTGTGCTCTTTAACGTTGATACCGACGATTTCCTTGCCAAGCTCAGCGCTGAATTCAAGGAAGGCCCCAAGCGAATAGAATGGTACACTAAGGACGGCAAGGGTGAAGTTCACACAAGCGGACTTACAGTCGGCTCTCTGCAGCCCTTTATCGATAACTATATCAAACAAAATCCCGAAGTAGTGTGCGACTATATTCACGGTGTCGAATCTACTCTTTCACTCTGTAAGGAAGAAAACCGTGTAGGTCTTATCTTCGACGGAATGGATAAGGGTGAGCTCTTCCCCTTTGTTTGCGAAAAGGGATCGCTTCCCCGTAAGACCTTCTCTATGGGTGAAGCGGAAAGCAAGAGATATTACTGCGAAGCACGTAAAATCAAATAGGGACGGGGCGCCCCAACCAAACCGCGCTCTGTCGGTAGGATTGCTCTTGCCGTATCACACGCCATGAGGTAATTTATTACACATAAAAAAGGTTCGCCGAAGCGAACCTTTTTGTATTTTATAATTCAGAATTCGATATTCCGTGCGAATTGAATCACAAAGCAAGGGGGCGCAGTTTGGATGCAACGCCTCGTTGCTTACTTGCGGAATGCATCAAATGCCTTGAACATTACGGTAGCCTGAGCTCTGGTAGCTGTACCGTTGGGGTCGAGGTAATTTACACCGTCCTTAGCAACGCCGCCGATAACGCCTGCATCAACCGCCCAAGCGATAGCATCCTGTGCCCAGTTAGCAACCTTAGCTGCATCGGGGAACGCGGAGATGTCAGCTCTGCCGTCAACTGCAACGCCGTTCTTCTCGGAGTAAACGTAGAAGAATCTTGCAAGCTGTGCTCTGGTAACGTTTGCGTTAGGACCAAATGTTGTAGCGGTAAGACCTGCTGTAAGCTCGTTCTCTACTGCCCAGCATACTACCTCGTTGTACCAGTGAGAGGTCTTAACATCCTCAAAGCCGGAATCTGTAGTATCGTACTGAGTGAGATCAACACCGTCAAGCTTAGCAAGCATTACGAGGAACTGTGCACGGGTGATGTTG
This sequence comes from Eubacteriales bacterium, assembly GCA_045649645.1. GTDB lineage: Bacteria > Bacillota > Clostridia > Oscillospirales > CAG-272 > RGIG7300. Next base: position 11,433 of record JAZRQH010000140.1, on the reverse strand, counting down.
CCGTTAGGAACGAAGGTTGTAGGAGTCATACCTGCAACGTAACCCTTCTGTACGCAGTACTTAACGGACTCTGCGAACCAGTGGTTATCCTTAACGTCGGTGAAGGGGTTTTCGTATGTATCACCTGCTACGAGAGTGATACCGCAAGAACAAACAAGGTCACCGGAACCCATATGACCGGGAGTACCGTCTGTCTGGGATGTGGGAGCAGTTACGTAACGACCCCAGGTTGCAACCTCACCTGCTTCCTCGTCGTAGAATCTGTCCTGATACATAGCTGCTACCTTGGAGATAGCGCCGTCGCCGATAATGTCCTCAGCGGTGAGAACAACGTCACCGTATGTAATAGCCTCGATGTCAGCGATGATGATATCCCAAGCGATCTTAGCCTCAAAGCGCCAGCCTGCCTCGGTCTTTGTACCTGCAACCTCAACGCCCTCTTCAGCGGTGATATCACCCTTGTTGATCTTCTGTCTGTACATCTTAGCTACGTCGCCTTCTTCACCCTGGAAGAGACCAACCATATACCAAGGAGTATAGTCAGAGGAGAAACCTGCATTGATCATACCTTCAGCGGGGTCAACGAGGAGACCGAAAACGTCACCGTCGTAACCGTAATGCTCGGTAGGATCGTCAGGGTTAACGTCGAGCCAGTCCTGACCTTTAGAATATACGAAGTTGTTTTTGCCGGTCATATCCTCACCGGTTCTGTCGTCGAAGCACTCGAGACCCTCGGTAATGTCAGCTGCGTAGTAGAGACCCTCTTCGTCATATGCAAAGTAGAGATCAGCCTTGGAAGACATAGGATTGTGCTGCCAGAAGAAGCCGCATGTGTCGTAGTCAAACTTAGCGGACGCGGACCAACCTTCAGCTGAATCGATAGTACCGTCAACTGTAGGTGTTGCAGTAGGAACCGCAACGGGGTCATTTTCGATGATACCGTAGGGGCCTGCGTTTACAAACATAGCGAACGATGTAACGAGCAAGCACGCTGTTAATAAAATTGCACTTAATTTCTTCATTTTTATACCTCCGTTTAGTGCTTTGTTGCCAATAGTATAGCACAAATATATGAATAAATCAATAGTAAGGTATACATTGGCATAATATTTATAAGGGTTTTCAATATATAAGTACAGTTAAACAGATTAAATTACTACATAAAATCCAAATAAATGTACGATTCTATATCAGAACTTGAACATCGGCATCATCTGCAGTTTGAACTGATTTATACGGTGGAGATAGTCGATACGTTCCTTCTTTGCCTGATCCTCTATCTGACCTGTTCTGATATAGCGGTCAAGCTCGGCATAGGTAAAGCCAAGGTTATCCTCATCAGTTTTACCGCACAGTCCGTCAATGGGTGTCTTGTCCACAAGAACATCAGGAAGTCCGAGTACTCTGCCTACCTCCTTGACCTCCTGTACCGTCATAAAGCACATAGGGCTGAAGTCTCCTGCCGCGTCGCCGTAACGGGTCGAATAGCCTACCCAGTCCTCAGAGAGATTACAGGTATTGCAAACTCTGCCGTTGACCGACTGTGATACCGCGTAAAGAGTAGACATACGGATACGGGGCGGAAGATTGACCATAGACTGATTTGAGAGCACAAGGTCTGCAGGCATCGCAGAAAGAAGTCCGTCTACCGCTGCCTTGATGTTTACTTCATATCTCTTTATACCAAGATGGTCACAAAGAAGATAAGCCATATCTATATCAAACTGCTCACCCTTAGGCATAAGCACACCAATGACTCTGTCCTTGCCTAATGCCTCAGCACATAAGGCTGCTGCAACCGAGGAATCCTTGCCACCTGATATACCGACAACTGCATTACACCCCTTGCCGTTTTCTTCAAAGAAATTTCTGATCCATTCTACACACTGATCCTTAACTTTAACTGCATCAAACATATAAAAACCTCCTGCTTGTCCTTATACGAGAACGATCTCGACGTGACCGATCTCAAGTATAATATCCGTTACCTGTTTTTCTGTAAGTATATCTTTATCCTTGGAATAAAGCTCAAAGCTTATTCCCACGTTTTCGCTCTTGCCGCTCTTGGGCGCTGTTATATCGGTCTCGCTTACACCTATGCCAAGCTCGGAGAGCTTATCGAGTACAGGGTTTACATTGTGTGTTCCGCAGATCTCGATATAAACGTCCATATATTTCTTACGCTTATTAAGCACACGGTCAAGCCCCTTGAGACGGGATATTACGATAGATATGAAGAGAGTGCATACTATTGCGCCCTCGTAGAAGCCTGCGCCGAGAGCCAGACCGATAGCCGCCGTGCTCCAAAGTCCTGCCGCTGTGGTAAGTCCCCTTACGTGAGTTCCTCTGGTCACCATTATGGTACCCGCACCGATAAAACCTATACCCGATATAACCTGCGCTCCAATACGCATAGGGTCAGAGCCAAAGCCCAGCGTTTGGGCAGAGAATATACCCGTAAGCGTAGTCAATGCCGCTCCCATACATACAAGTATATGGGTACGAAGTCCTGCCGCATGACCCTTTTTCTCTCTGTCGAAGCCTACGATGCCGGCAAGGATAAAAGCCAAGGTAAGCCGTATAAGTGCGGTCCAGATATTGAACTCGCGAAGCCAATTTATTATTTCCATAGTGCCACCTTTCGTCGGTTTTATATATTGTAACATAAAAATTAAAAAAATACAAACTTTTTTCGCAAAAACTATTGAAATATGTTTTTTATTGTGATATACTCTATGGCAAGTTAATAATTCCTGTGAAGTTTCCGGGATAACCGGGAATGGAGGAAACTCTGGAGAATCTCTTAAGTGAGTGCCGAAGGTGCAAGGTAATGATGGGTATTTCTTATCAAAGCCGAATCTCTCAGGCAAAAGGATAGAGTTGGGTATATAGGTAATATATGCTGTTTTTCCGGAGTTGCTTTATTAGCAACTTTTATTTTTTATTGGAGGCAGTTATGCAGGAAACACTTTTAAAGATAGTTGCGACTATCAACAGTTATTTGGCAGATTATATCCTTATAATCTTGCTTATCGGTGTAGGTCTTTACTTCACCATCAGAACACGCTTCGTTCAGGTTCGTTGCTTCGGCGAAGGCTTGAAGAGAGTTTTTGGCGGTATTTCCCTCAGAGGCGGAAAGAACAAATCCGGTCTTTCATCCTTCCAGGCTCTCGCTACCGCTGTTGCGGCTCAGGTAGGTACAGGTAATATCGTAGGTGCTTCCGGTGCTATCCTCGTAGGTGGTCCCGGTGCTATCTTCTGGATGTGGGTGATCGCATTCCTCGGTATGTCCACTATCTATGCAGAGGCAGTTCTCGCTCAGAAGACTAAAGTAGTTGATGAGGACGGTACTGTTCACGGTGGTCCCGTATACTATATTAAGGAAGCTTTCAAGGGTAACTTCGGTAAGTTCCTTGCAGTATTCTTTGCAGTTGCTATCACCCTTGCTCTTGGCTTCATGGGCTCTATGGTTCAGTCCAACTCTATTGCAGAATCCTTTAACAACGCATTTCCCGCAGTTCCTACATGGGTAATCGGTCTCATAGTTACAGCGGCCGCTGCATTTATATTCATCGGCGGTATCCAGAGAATCGCATCCGTTACAGAGAAGCTCGTTCCCTTAATGGCAGTTCTTTTCCTCATCGGCGGTTTCATCGTTCTCGGCTGCAACTTCAAGCAGATCCCCGAGACCTTCGGTATGATCTTCAAGTATGCATTCAAGCCTGACGCTCTTATCGGTGGTGCTGTTGGTATCGCTATAAAGACCGCAGTCAGCCAGGGTGCCAAGAGAGGTCTCTTCTCAAACGAAGCAGGTATGGGTTCTACACCTCACGCTCATGCTATGGCTAACGTTGCAAGGCCTCACGATCAGGGTGTTGTTGCTATGATCGGTGTGTTTATCGACACGTTCATCGTCCTCACCATGACAGCTCTTGTTGTTATATCCTCCCTCTATGCTAAGGGCGGTATCCTTGCAGGCAAGTTTGGCGCAGAATATATAGCAGCTACCTCCGGTGATACAGCTATCGTTTCCAAGACTGACGCTATGCAGAAGGCATTTGGCTCTGCACTTCCCGGCGGAATGGAAGAGGTAGGTACTATCTTCATCGCAGTATGTCTTCTCTTCTTCGCATTCTCCACCATCATCAGCTGGAACTTCTTTGGTAAGATCAACGTTCAGTATCTCTTCAAAAAGAATGCAAAGGCAGCAGTTATCGTATACTCTGTAGTATCCGTAGCTTTCATCTTCCTCGGTTCTATTCTTAAGAACGACCTCGTATGGGAGCTCACAGACTTCTTTAACTACTTAATGGTAATCCCCAACGCATTCGCTCTTGTCGCACTCGGCTCTATCGTTGCCAAGTCCGCAAAGGATGCAAAGAAAAAGAAATAAGCATTAAATATGAAAGTCTGACGGCATATGTTGTGCCCCGAATTGTACGGACAGCACAAAAAGCACCCCCTATGGTTTTCTTTATTATACCATAGGAGGGTGTTTTTTCATTATTATTTGATTAAATCAAACTGCTTAAGAATCTGAGCTGTTTGTGCTCTTGTAGTATAGCCCTTAGAATCTAACAGAAAGAGTCCATCCTTATTGACTCCGTTTATTATTCCCATAGCTACTGCCCATTGCATCGGCTCCTTCATCCAAAGATTGCTCTCTTTTTCAAGTATATATGCATCCGCAAAATCATTTAGATAAGCTCTATCGGTTGTGTTTTCACCTGTTTTCTGAGCGTAGTTATATAACATTCTGACAAGTGCGGCACGTTGTATAGATTGACCTGTACCAAACTCGGTTTCGGACATACCGTTAACGTATCCTCGCTTTACAGCCCATGTTACCGCACCGCTGTACCATTTTCCGATCTTTACATCAGAAAAACCGCTGTCTATATACTTATAATCATCTGTATTTACCCCTGCCTTGTTTGCAAGAATAAGTACAAACTGTTCCCTTGTTATGTTGCTGCCCGGCGAAAAGATATCATTGGACATACCGTTCATATATCCGTTTTTGGCAACATACTTTACAGCATCATAATACCAGGCATTTTCCTTTACGTCCTCAAAACCGAAAAGAAGTTCATACTCTATATTGTTTTCAACGGCGTATTCATGAGCAAAGGAGCCTTTATAGCATTTAATGATCATATTTTCAAAGCTATTTTTTCCTATAGCGGTTACGCTTTTGGGGATGATTATATAATGGTAATCAAAATAACATCCAAACTTTCCGCAAGAACAGCTGTCAAACACACCGTCTGCTATAAATTTCGTTCCGTCCCTGACTGTATATTCCCACTTGTCATAAAAATCAAGGCTGTTGAGCATATATTCCCCGATATAATTTGTGCTGAAGGCATAGTTACCGATTCTTTTTATATTATTTCCGAATTTCACGTTTATTGCATAGGTATATGCAAACGCCCAACCGCCTATCTCCTCAATATTATCGTGAAAAACAATACTTTCTATTGAAATACAGCCGTAAAATGCGTATTCCGGAATGGCCTTTATATTTTCGGGAATAACAAGCTCAGTGACAAGCTCTCCCTTCAAATACAGATTTCTGCCGGATAATAAATTAGCTCCATTGAAATTAATTTCAAACCAGTTGTTCAGATCTTCAATATAAATATCTTTTAAGGATTCACAATAACAAAAGGCTCCGCCGTCGATATACTTAACCCCCGAGCCGAGATGAAGCTCGCGAAGCGACGTGCAGTGGTCAAATGCATCCTCAGATATGGTAAGCACCGAATCTGAGATCGTCACGGAATTAAGTGAGGTACACAGATAAAAAGCATATTCTCCTATGCACTCGACCCCTTGAGGAACGGTATATTCTTTAATATCCGAGTTGATGGGGAATCTTATAAGCTCGGTCATCCTTTTGTTGAACAAAACTCCGTCAACGGTTTTATAATAAGGGTTGTCTGTGTCAACATTGATCTTCTTCAGCCCCTTACTGTAGCGGAACGCGCCGTACCCTATGTCCTTCAAGGATGCAGGCAGGTCAAGCTCGCTTAACGATACCGTATTATCAAAGCAATAATCGCCTATTGTTTCAAGCTTTTTATTAAGCTCAATGACATCAAGACATTTACAGCCGTAAAAGGCATAGTCTCCGAGGTTGGTAAGATTCCAGGGTAAAGTAACGCTTCTTGTTTCATACCCGTTTATATACAGAGCCTCTGCATACTGTATAGGATTTGAGTGTTTGTTTTCAAAGGTAATATCGCACCAATCGTCAACGGACGGAATATACAGATACTTCAATCTGTACGTATCATAGAAGGCGTCAATTCCTATTTTTTCAAGCGAATCGCCTAACTTGAGAGTTTGAAGTGTGGTACAGCGTAAAAAGGCTTTATCACCGATAACTCTGACACCGTTACCTGTTTTCAAGGAACTCATGCGGCAGCCGTTAAATGCACCTTCTCTGATTTCCGTTACAGAATCCGGAATTATCACATCCCTGAAGTAACTGTTGCAAAATGCATTTTTACCGATAGTTGTTACGCCGTCCTTTATGATAATAAAAGGAATTGATTCCTTTATCCCATACCAGGGGGCATCCTTGGGGTCTTCATAGTCATACATTGCTCCCTTGCCCGAAATGATAAGCGTGCTGTACGAATATTCCCATTCAAGATTATCACCGCATTTTCCACCCTCGGCTGATACTGTTAAAGCTAATGCCGCAATAAAGAGAATTAACGAAATAAATATAACCGAAATACTTTTTTTCATATACAGACCTCCTTTAGTAGCCTTTGATATTAAGTACACAAAAATAAGACTGTTTACTACAAAAAATGTCTGCCGAAGCAGACATTTTAGATTTTATTTTCTTTGAGCATGCTCTTCCACATCTTCATAATAAGACTGTGAGGCAGGAGCTTACCTAAGATATGCTGGGTCTTGGTAAACCAGCCATAGATGCTCAGTGCCTTGTTTTTCTTTGCGTGCTTGAGTGCACGGCGCACAACGTCCTTTGCCTCAGTCATAGGCTTATAGTTCTTAGGTGAGTATCTTACGTTACTGTCGTTGGTATGGTCAAAAAATTCGGTACGCACCCAGCCGGGGCAAACTACCGTTACGTGGATTCCTAAAGGCTTAAGCTCCTCGTGGAGAGCCCTTGAATAATGCCGTACAAAGCTTTTGGTAGATGCATATATATTGAAATAGGGCAAGGGATTGAATACCGATGCTGAGCCCATCTGCAATATCATACTTCCCTTCTTCATATAAGGGATAGTCAAGTTGGTCATTGTAACAAGAGCCTTGACGTTAAGATCTATCATCTGCATCTGAGCGTCGTTTGAGATCTCTGACCAGTCTCCCATATTGCCAAATCCCGAGGCGTTGACAAGATATCTGACCTCTGTGTCGGAGGAAAGCATATTCTTATATTCCTCAAAACTTTCGCTCTTCAGAAGATCAAGAGAGATTATACGGCACTTATTTTTAAGCTCGGAAGCAATCTCTTTTAACTTGTCTTCCCTTCTGGCAATAAGCCATATCTCGTCAAGTGCTTCAAGGGTGTCTATCTGCTTTACAAACTCCTTGCCGATACCGGAGGATGCTCCTGTTATAACTGCAATCTTCATAATATCACCTTTACATATTTGATACTATATTATAACATACATACCCGTAAAATACAAGAAGCACCGTCAAAACGGTGCTTCTTTGCATCTTAATTAAATTATGCTGCTACTGTAACAGAGGTGATATGGGTGTTGATGCCCTCATACCAGTATGCAAAGCCCTCTACGTCAACAACGTCGCCTGCGTTGAGTGCGCCAACTGCGGTGTAAACGTCAGAATCGGGACCTGTAAGGTATGATTCTACGCAGAAGCTGTAGGAAGCACCGTTGTAACCGAGAGTTACGTAGATATCTTCACCGGGTGTGCCGTTCTTGTACTCGATAGCCTCGACGGTAAGACCCTTGAAGGTAACGAACTGATTCTGGTAGTTGATAAGCTCATCTGTACCGAGCTTGTCGGTAACGTCCTTAGCCTCAGCTACGAACTCGCCCTCGAGAACCTCATATGTGGCATCAACGATCTCAACCTCGCCGGACCACTCTGCCTTGGTACCTGTAACACGGATCTTAGCACCCTTTACAAGCTTGTTGTTGTAGTCATCCTCGGAGCAAGGCATATCGTAAAGGAAGAATGCGCCGTCCTCGTTCTGGGTGTAAAATGTTGCTACGCCAACGCCGTCCTTTTCCCACCAGCCCTGCTTAGCCTGTACGTAGGTCTCAACAGTAACGGTAGAATCAAGCTCAGCTGCAACGTACTCATCATAGCTCATAACGGTAACGTCGTCTGCTGCTACCTCTTCGGTATCAACTGCCTCTTCAGTATCAACTGCGGGATCTTTTACCTCGGGATCGTTGGTTGTAGCACATGCTGCAAAAGCAAATACCATAGCTGCAACCATAAGCATTGCAATAATCTTCTTCATAATTTTAATCTCCTTTTCTTGTGAAATTATTATCACAAGCCTTATTATACTATTTTCTATAGGAAAAATCAAGTAATTCAGAGCTATTTGACAGACTTAACCCTTATTTTCTCCTTTATGACATACGTCACAATTCCGAGCCAGCATATTCCTATGCAAGATAGCAATATCACCGAACCGGTCGGTAAAGTGCCGAGGGTAAGTTTGCCTTGGGAGGTACTTATCTGGTCAAGTCGGTAAAGGGATATCATTTCGTTTTCCAGGTCGTCAAGGTATTTATCATCGAAGGTCTGCTTACGTCTGACCGTCTTGTTAACGTTCTCTATAAGCTGACCTGCGGCGTTACGAAGAGAGGCTGATCCGTTGAATACAGGAGTAACAAAGGTATTATCGGTATTGTCAAGCAGGAGCCGTGTAGCCTCAAGCTTAATGTCATAATACATCTCGTTATCCTCACCTGCCCTTGACAGGTAATCCTTGTATTCTTCACTTTCCTGTGCCGCCACAGTTACGGGACAGTAGCCCTCGGTCTGTGAGTAGGCTATCTGTACCTCGTTTGTCAGCATGAACTGACAGAAAAGCCAGGATGCAAGCACCTCGTCAGAGTCAGCCTTATTGAATACACACATAGATGGTCCCTGAGATATCATAACCGGATTATCGGGATCATACTGAGGTACTGTCATGACCTCGGTTTCAAAATCAACAAGCTTATCCTCGTCGATATCAACAAGAGGAGCGTCCGAGCCCATCCAGGTAGCTCCCGCCGTAGAATCTACGGCAAATATACACTGCCCTGCATTGAGGAAGTTTGCGGGATATCCTGCATGCTTGAAGGTGTCAAAGGCACCGCTCTCAACGTGGGCGGCTATCTCGGTCAGTATCTCGTCGGTAGTGTCGTTGAAGAGCTTGACCTCGCCCATGGCCGTGGAATATCCTGCATCCCTCTGCCTGAGCATCTGTATCATCATATTGTCGGTGGACTTATAGATGAAGGGTATAAGCACCTTCTGACCGTTGACCTTAAAGGTTCCGTCACCATTTTTTGCGGTTGCTGCCTCACTTACCTCCCATACAAAATCCCAGGTAAGGGTTTCGGGGAGAGTAAAGCCAAGCTTCTCTACGTAGGTCTTATTAACGTAGCATGCCTCGGTGGAACGCATATAGGGTACTGCATAATAATGCCCGTTGAACTCACATTCACCTATAAACTGAGGTATCAGCTCCTCAAAGGCAGGAGAATCAAACTTAAGCTCGCTTCCGCCAAGACCGTACTTTTCGTTTACAAAAAGCTCGTCAAGAGGTACTACCGTATCCTCGCCTGTAAGATAGGTCGCAATATGATCGGGATATGTTATACACACGTTGGGTGTTGTATCTGTAGATATATTGGTTATAACGTCGTTATATATCTTACCGTAATCTGTATAAAGCCTGAGATTGACCTTGATATTGGGATAAAGAGCTTCAAAATCGGATATAGCCTTTTTGTAGATATCCACCTGCGTCATGTTTGTATCGTTCTTTGCCCAAAATGAGATCTCGTACTGCTTAGTTTCGTCAAAGCTGTCGGGTATCTCAAAGACCTTCTTTTCCTTTGATCCGTGACAGGAAGTGAGGGTGAGGAGGGTTACTAATATAAGCAAAACAGAAACTATCTTCTTCACTGCTTAAGACCTCCTCTCGATACACCTGCCATAATCTTCTTTCGGAAAACAAGGAAGAGTATGATAAGGGGCAAGCTGATAACTACAACAGCAGCCATCATAGCCGGTATGTTATCACGTCCAAAGCCGTTTTCACGTATCTCCTGTATACCGTTTGATACAAGAAAATACGCTTGATCGTCGGTAATAAGTCGAGGCCATACGTAGGAGTTCCAGCACTCTATGACCTTGAGTATGGTTATGGTAACTACAGTGGGTCTGCAGATAGGCACCATAACCTTGGTAAGGTATCTGAAATCGCTTGTTCCGTCCACCTTTGCGGCATAATAGAGCTCGTCGGGTATCTGTGAGAAATTCTCCTTTAAGAGATAAATATAGAACACCGATGTCACCGACGGCAGTATAAGTCCGGTAAAAGTATTGCGCAGATCAAGGTTTGTCACCGTAACGTAGTTGGTGATGATAACAAGCTCGTTTGGTATCATCATAAGGGAGAGGAAAAGTGTAAACACAAGATCCTTACCCTTGAAATCGAGCCTTGAAAAGGCAAAGGCGGAAAGTACCGTCACTACGAGCATTATTGCGGTCGTGGCTAACGTGAATATAACGGTATTGAGGAAATATCCGCCCAAAGGCACCTCAGTAAAAGCTGATTTATAGTTTTCAAGAGTAGGGGCTAACGTATAGAGCTTAGGTACCCACTCTGAGTTGTACGCACCGTATTCCTTTACAGAGGTGAGTATCATCCAGTAGAAAGGAAACAGAACTATGATACCCCATACCGTAAGGAGGGTATATACTATAACGTTGCTTATCCGCTTTTTTGTTAAGGCGGCTTTTTCTATCTTTTCGTAATTCATATGCCACCTCTCAATAATGAACGTTCTTACGGCTGACAAGCAGGTTGATGCAGGTTATGGTTAGCACGATAACAAACAGTATGATAGCCGCAGCCGATGCATAGGAAGGATATCCGCCGGAGTTTCCGTAAAGCATATCATAGATATAGCCAACTATGGTATTCATCTCGGCTGCATTTAGGTCTGTGCCGAACAGAGCTACCGCATCAGAATAAGCCTTGAACGCACCGATAAAGCCTGTGATGATAAGATAAAACAGAGTGGGCGATATCATAGGCAGGGTTATCTTACGGAATATACGGAACTTTGATGTTCCGTCCACCTTTGCCGCATTGTAATAGGTCTCGTTTACAGATGCAAGAGCGCTTGTAAGTATAAGCACCTTAAAGGGCATAACTACCCATATGGTATAGATACAAAGCAC